>JAUWIE010000065.1 GCA_030605515.1 Thermoplasmatota archaeon | reverse complement strand
AATAACTGTTTTGAAGCTCTTTTAAAAATATTTATGATGAAAGACCTTTTACCATGGCGGATTACAACAGTCACCTGGTGAGGGACCACCTTGAAACATATAATCTACTAAATAGACTAAATCAGCTATGTCAGGACCATTGCCATTGCTATCAATATCAGCACATTTAACAATAAATAATGCACCATCTGTAAGTTCAGGATAGTGCTCTACTGAAGATTCATCGGAATATATACAATCAATAGGTGGAGTGCCTCCTAGATTACTAAGGTCTAGAATGGTTTCACCTGGTTGGATTTGTCCAGAAATATTAACCATTAAAAATGCCAAAACACCAGATCCAGCAGATTTATAGCTTCCCGGCATCCAAAAAACACCAATTAAAAGTACATCAGGGTATGGAAAAATCCAATCTTGTATAAACGCGTCCTGACCTATAGTACTGAACCAATGGACATCAATGATTTCAATTATATTATTATTAAATTGTATACAAATTTGATACCCTGATATTGTAAATGACCATGAACCATGAACAGGAATTAAAACATTGGTTTCACCAGGATGAACCGTCATATTCTCGATCCACATAGAACAATCATTATCCATTTTAACGGTTGACATGTTTTTTGAAAATCCAGTAGTGCTACTAATTCCAATTAACACTATTAAGATAACAAATATTATCCCAATTTGATTTATTTTCATGTTATCAATCTCATTTTAAATCATCACCACGGAGGATTACAACAATCACCTGGTGAGGGACCACCTTGAAACATATAATCTACAAGGTAAACAAGATCTGCGATATCGGGTCCTACGCCATTTGCATCTATATCTGCCTGGCACATTATGTGGGGAGCAGGGCCTTCTTGAAACATGTAATCTACTAAATAGACTAAATCAGCTATGTCAGGACCATTGCCATTGCTATCAATATCAGCACATTCTACAATAAATAATGCACCATCTGTAAGTTCAGGATAGTGCTCTACTGAAGATTCATCGGAATATATACAATCAATAGGTGGGTCTCCTCCAAAATTATCTAAATCCAAAATTGTTTCTCCTGATTCTGCGTCTTCAAAAATGTCAATATGTAAAGTTGCTAATACTCCTGAACCTGGAGGTATATAGTTCCCTGGCATCCATGCACAACCTATAGCTAGTAGACTAGGTTCTATGATAATCCACGCAGCAACTGGAGGTGGATGCATCCAAAAGACAGATATGTCTTCAATCACAGCAGGGTCAAACTGCAAACCAATATTATATCCAGAGATTGTAAATGGCCACGAACCTTGTATATAACACGTAACATAAGTTTCACCAGGTGAAACAGTCATATTATTAATCCACATAGAACAATCAGTGCTTTGCATTACGGTTAAGGTGCCATCTGTAAGTTCAGGATAATGAACAATTGAAAATTCATCAGCGAATTCACATCCAACTGGTGGAAATCCTCCAAAATTGCCAAGATTCACTATATGTTCTCCTGGTGCTGCATCTCCTGCAACATTAACTATTATTCTTACAAGTATTCCTGAACCCGCTGGTTTGTAACTGCTGGGCATCCAAGCAGCTCCAATTGAGAGTAATCCTGGGATTGGTTCTACATATTGGAATGTAAATGCATCATCAGAAATAGTAAGCGCTCTATGAATACCAACAAATTCAAAGACATCTGGATTAAATTGTAATCCAATACTTAAACCTGACATTGTAAATGACCATGAGCCATGAACAGGAATATCATACGTTTCACCAGGATGAACCGTCATATTATCCATCCACATAGAACAATCATTTGAATCCATAAATTGAGGATTGACCACTAATACTCTGTCGATTCTTTTTTCAATTGGAACTTGCGAAGAAAAACCATGAATACTACTTAGCCCTATAAATAGAATAAATACAAGAAATATTAACCCTGTTT
Source organism: Thermoplasmatota archaeon (assembly GCA_030605515.1). Classification (GTDB taxonomy): domain Archaea; phylum Thermoplasmatota; class E2; order DHVEG-1; family DHVEG-1; genus JAUWIE01. The sequence continues at coordinate 15,027 of JAUWIE010000065.1, read as the reverse complement.
TCATAAAACTATTTTTATACATCATATTCACCTCTTTTACCCACAACAATCATCTACTATAGATGGACCTCCTGTAAACATATAATCAACAAGATATACAAGATCGGCTATATCAGGTCCATTACCATCTCCATTCACATCTGCTACACAAGGATCAGGGATGGGTGGATCACCACCTTGGAACATGTAATCAACAAGATATACAAGATCTGCTATGTCAGGTCCGTTTCCATCACCATTCATATCAGCGCAAGTAGGTTCTAGAACTGTCAAAGTGCCATCTATTAAAGCATTAATATCAAGAGGAATATTATTATAATGACAATGTACTTCAGGTGGGCCACCATAATGACCAAGGATCAATAAATAATCACCAGTCATTGCATCTTCTGAAATCTTTATGACTAGTTCAACTAAAATTCCTGTTCCTGGTGGAATAGGTGGTAGTATTAGCGCATAAATTCCGAGAAAACACGACATTGGTAAATCATATGTGACATAATTAAATACGATAGCATCTTGAGAAATTCCCGCTTGTTGAACATCGATTGTTTCAATTATATCATCGGGATAGTAAAGACCGATTTCAAAACTATAAATTGGATCTACCCAACCACCATAAATAGGTATAATAAGTGGCTCTCCTGGATAACCAGTTATATCCTCTATTTCCATCCAGCGATTCCATGAAAATGATACATCTCTTTCAATTTCCTGTTCTATCTCAGCTTTATTTATTGAAGAAACACTTGAGGAATAACCTGGAATTACACTCAACCCTATAAATAAAATAAATACAAGAAATGTTAATCCTGTTTTCTTAAAACTATTTTTATACATCATATTCACCTCTTTTACCCACAACAATCATCTACTATAGATGGACCTCCTGTAAACATATAATCAACAAGATATACAAGATCGGCTATATCAGGTCCATTACCATCTCCATTTATATCTGCTATACATGGATCTGGGATGGGTGGATCTCCATCTAGGAACATATATTCAACCAAGTAGACAAGATCGGCTATATCTGGACCACTGCCACTTCCATCAATATCACCACACTGGAAACATAGGACTGTTAATGTGCCATCTGTGAAATAATCAACAAATATTCTAACAGAAAATTCATCAGAAAATGCACATTCTACTGGTGGATCTCCTCCAAAAACACCAAGATCAAAAACATAATTACCTGGTGCTGCCTCTTCATCAACATCAACAATTATCTTTGCAAGAATACCTGATCCAGCAGGTTTATAACTTCCAGGCATCCATGCGGCTCCTATTGATAGCACGCCTGGGCTTGGCTCAACATATTGGAACACGAATGCATCTTCCGAGATGCAGCCGGTGTTTGTGACGGTTATGCTCTCTATTACCCCATCTGGGTAGTGAAGCCCTATGCTGAATCCGCTGATTGTCTGAAACCATTCTCCCGTAATATTAATGATAACAGTCTCACCAGGATAACCTGAGGCATCCTCTACGCCCATCCAGGGAAGCTGTGTATTTGATAAGTCTCCTTCAATATTTTGTTTTGCTTCAGTTCTTTTAAACGATGAAACACTTGAGGAATAACCTGGAATTACACTCAACCCTATAAATAAAATAAATACAAGAAATGTTAACCCTATTTTCTTTAAACTATTTTTATACATTGATTTCACCTCTTTTACCCACAACAACTAGAAACTGGTGCAGGACCTCCACTATACAAGTAAGTAATTAGATATGTTAAATCTGATATGTTGACAATCCCATCCCTGTTAATATCACCAATACAAAGTGGGGATGGTGTGGGTCCTGCTTGATACAAGTATGATATTAGATATGTGAGATCAGCGATGTTAATAATTCCATCATCATTTAGATCTCCACAATCAGAGCCTATAGTAGTTAAAATTCCATCAAATAACTCAGAACAATAATAGACATTACTATTCACATCTGAGAATGCACATTCAACAGGTGGTTCTCCGCCAAAAACACCCAGATCCAAGATGGTATTACCATTAGTAACAGTAGCATTTACAGTAATGAACAGGTTAATAATATGACACTCAGTTTGTGCTGAGGGGTAATTTCCTGGGAACCATGCAGCTCCTATTGAGAGTAAACCAGGAATAGGTATTATTGGTATGAAAATACTAGGTTTATTAGTTACAGTTCCAGGAATCATCGCCCATGTATTTGAAATATCGATTGCTATTTTTGACGGATCGTATTGTATACCTATACTATACATTGAAATGGTAGATGACCATGAACCATATATTGGAATTGTATAAGTTTCACCTGGTTCAACAGTCATATTATCTATCCACATAGAACAATCAGTGTCCTCTAATATAGATAAAGTGCCATCATATAATGCGTCTAAAATGCCATTACCATATTCATCGGTATATCCACAAGGTACTGGTGGGGCACCACCAAAACATTCCAAATCTAAAATGTAATCACCTGCCGGCGCATCCTCGAATATCTCAATAAATAGTTTGAATAAAATACCTGTTCCAGCAGGCGGATATGATCCAGGGAACCAAGCTGCTCCAATTGAGAATACACCTGATGAGTGTATTATTGGCTGAAAGATAAAAGCTCCTTCAGCAATTGTCCCTTGCTTCATTGCAGTAGGATCTGATATGTCGATCTCTATAGAATTGGGATCATAATGCATGCCAATGTTGAATCCTGATATTGTTTGTGTCCATTCACCAGTAACATTAACGACTACTGTATCTCCCGGATAGCCAACTTTATCTTCTACACCCATCCAGCAATCCCCTGAAAATAAAATATCTTTTCCAATTTCCTGCTTTATTGGCGAAACACTTGAAGAATAACCTGGGACTACACTCAACCCTATAAAAACAATCAGTACAATAATCATAACTCCAACTTTTGGTAAGATTTCTTTACCCAATTCCAAATACCCCCATCATATCTTTACAGTTTACTCATATTCGTATTATTATTTAAATGTATTTGACAAAACAATCCATTACATTTGTTTTTTTGTTACAAAAACCATCTATAAATTTAAATAACAGATACCTGATAAAATAATTGGGGTTGTATATTTGAAAAGGTTGGTATTATTTGGTATTATTCTTGCTATTGGAATGTTAATGATTGTTCCTTCAATTAATTCTGTAGACGAAAGTATCAAAAAACCATATCAAGATACTAGGTTAGAAGTTGATATTATTTCTCCAGGTATAGGTTATAGAGTAATATGGACAAATGTTGATACTTATAGCGAATATGCTTATCATCCTATAGTAATTGTTAATGTAACTAGTGGTCCTTTTGTATTTGATCTTGTTGGTGATCATCGTCACGACAATTCGGGAATGATGAAACCTGGTGATTCCTGGTCAGTGTATAATCCATATATATTTGGTTTTGGTTCAATAACAGTAAAAGCAACATTTAGTGCAACTGGATTTAATTCTGTATCTAAAACCAAGAGTGGATATGTATTTGGAATATTGTGTATTTTGTATTGATCAATAATATGAAGTTGTAGCGTGGGAAGTAAAGACTATGATGAATTATAATGCAATACTCTTTAGGATTAAAGAATTCCCAATCGATTATCAGTAAAAATATTTCTCCTCATCTAAAAAATTAAAAGCTTATCCGTGAGTAGGATTTAAATATCATAACCTTATTCAGAACTCTTACTTCAACAAGAGATAATATACTTGGAGTATAAAATAATGGCACGAATGCATGCGAGACGGAAAGGAAAATCAGGATCTACACATCCTATGAGGAAAAAACATCCAGAGTGGAGTGCGCTTAATCCTCGTGAGATCGAGTCAAGAGCACTTGAGATTGCAAAAAATGGGAAATCCACTAGCGAGATAGGTTTTGTTCTTAGGGATCAATATGCTGTTCCTGACATTAAGATCGCAACTGGTAAAAAAATGTCAACGATTCTTGAGAGCAACAACATAAAAACTGAGATCCCGGAGGATATAAGAAACCTTATTCGTACAGCTCTGCAGCTTAAAAAACATTTAGATATTCATAAAAAAGATTTAAAAAACAAGAGAAACCTACATCTTACAGAGTCAAAAATCAGACGTCTCACTAAATATTATCATTCAAAAGGTAGACTTCCTGAAGACTGGAGATATAGCCCTGAAAAAGCAAAGCTTATGTTTGAATAAACCTCTATCTTTTTTAGATGGATAACATATTATATTTTCATTGTTGGATATGACAGACGATATTTCTAAGATATGTGAAAAAGCAGCAAGCTTGATATTATCGATTCCAAAATCAACCAGAATTAGAATAATTTCTCATTATGATGCTGATGGTATTACCTCTGCTAGTATCCTTAGTATTATGCTTTATAGAGCAGGATTTGATTTTCATGTAAGTCTTATGAGAAACCCATTTACAACTGGTTTGGAACGTGTAAAAAAAGAAGATAACGAACTAATTATTTTTTCTGATATGGGTAGTGGCCAAATTGAAACCATTGAATCATTTGATAGCAAAGCAATCATAATTGATCATCATCAGTATCTAAAAACCAAAGTAAAGAAAAATATTGTTCAAATAAATGCGAATTTATGCGGAATTAATGGTAATTATGAGGCATGTGGAGCCTCGCTTTGTTATTCCCTGGCAAAAACTATTGATCCAAAAAATGTTGATCTTGTACCACTTGCACTTGCAGGCGCCACTGGTGATAAACAATACATTGGTGGTATTAGAGGCTATAACAAAATAATTCTTGATGAAGCACTTGAAAAAGGATTCCTAAAAGAAAATACGGGGATGAAACTTGGTGATGGTTTTCTTTTTGATGACCTGTATTACTCTATTGATCCATATTTTTCTGGTTTATCTGGAAATAAAAACGAAATATCTAATCTTTTAGAAAAATTGCATATTGATAAAAAAACAAAAACAAATGATATTGACAAAAAGAAAAAAAAGCAACTTAACTCTTTTCTACTTTTAAAACTAATAAGAAAAGGCTGTCAAAAAAACATACTTGACACGGTTATTAGGAAGAGATATTGGTCAGATATGTTACAATGTGAACTGGAGCGTTTCGCTGATTTACTTGACGCATGTGGAAAAGGAGGAAACAGAGGCCTTGGACTTATGATCTGTCTAGGTGATAAAAAATCCTTTGAGGAAGCAAAAAAACTTGAAAAAGAATACAAACAAAATATCCTTGAAGAATTACTATTACTTGAAAAAGATGGTGTTAAAGAGAAAAAAAGCTATCGGTTTTTTTATTGTAAGGATTCATCTCTTGGTGGCGTGATTGGAGGCATTGCTACTAATTTTATTTTTGATAGGGATAAACCATTAATTTCCCTTGTGTTAAAAGATGATGAAATTCATGTTTCATGTAGGGGTAATCAATACCTTGTTGAAAATGGTCTTGATCTAGGCTTGGCTATGAAAGAAGCAGCGGATAAACTCAATGGTCATGGAGGTGGTCATAAAATTGCTGCTGGGGCGACGATAAACTCTGATAAGAAAGAAGAATTTCTTGATATTGTTGATAAAAGCATTTCTAAGCAGATGAAGTGGTAGTATGAAAGCATCATGTAAAATTATTATTGAATATGAAAATTTTCAAAAAGCAAAAACAGTTCTAGGAGCAATCGATGTTGATAATTTTGATTTTGTAAAATCACAAATTGATGGAAAAAGATTAGAAGCTAATATTGAGAGTTCTTCGGTTTCTTCTCTCTTGCACACACTTGATGATTATCTAGCATGTGTTTCAGTAGCTGATAAAGTATGTGATAATAAAAATTAATAATCTATAGTTTATAGCAGGTTCTATTATGAGATTTGATTTAAAGGGTTATTTTTCATTAAGCGATGATGCATCAAAGTTTAAAGATGACATCAAAGAGTTTGTTACTAACATTAATGAGAAAGTACTAAAGAAGGATGATGCTGAAAAAAGTGCTTGTATTGATGATTTCAGAGTTGAAAAAAATAAATTTTATATTCATATCACCTCTGGGAGATATTACCGGGCGCATAATGCTTTACTTCAGATTAAAAACATGTTAAGTAAGAAACTTGGTAAAAAACATCATGTTGGTGTAAGAGATATCAAAATAGAGGATTATAAAATAGAGTTTGAACTTGAAAAAAAAGCATTAGATCCAATTTCTATTCCTTTTGCAAAAGTTGAAACAAAAGCTAAACAAGCAGTAATTATTCTGCAGGATGTATCTGAGGAGTTTCTACGTAAGAACTACATTGATCGGATGATTACTCTTGTACAAGAAAAAGTACAAAATCAATATTACGAGGGTAAAGGCGAATTCTGGAAGCTTATCTGGGAGTCAAAAGAAAAAAAACCTGTATGGTCAAAGGATCCTACTGAGGAGATGAATAAACTTGAATGGTTGAAACAAGGACCTACCAAGGGTAAATGGTTCTATCGTCCTCAGATCACCGCTATTTTCAGAGCAATGGAAGAAATAGCGATTAATGAAGTATTAAAACCTCTTGGTTTCAAGGAGATAATTGAATCTCATATGGTACCATTTGACATCTGGTTGAAAACAGGGCATATGGAAGGTATGCCTGGTGAGTTCTATTACATTGCAGAGCCTGCTAGTAGAGATGTTGAAAAATGGCAGAAGTTCATTGATCTCACAAAGATTACAAAAGAAATCCCATTAGATGAACTAATGAAAAATCTTAGTATTCCATCAGCTGGTATATGTTACGCTCAATGTCCTGTTATTTATTGGTCTTTTAAAGGAAAAACAATTTCTGAGAAATCCCTCCCAGTACTAATATATGATAAAACTGCGAATTCAGCAAGATATGAATCCGGTGGTCGACATGGAATTGAACGTGTTGATGAGTTCCATCGAATTGAACCCATATATATCGGTACAAGAGAGCAATTGCTTGATTTAAGAGAAAAACTACTTGAGCGATATAAACATGTTTTCAATAATCTGCTAGATCTTGACTGGAGGATGGCATGGGTTACACCATGGTACATGCAACAAGCAGGGAAAACAGATGAGAAAGAAAGCAAGGATTGCGGCACTATTGATTTCGAGGCATATATGCCTTATCGCGGTAGTCGTAAGAAATCAGAATGGCTTGAATTCCAGAACCTAAGCATTCTTGGTGATAAATACATAAAAGCATTTAATATAAAAGCTCAGAAGAGTAATCTTTGGAGTGGCTGCTCAGGTATAGGACTTGAAAGATGGACTATTGTATTTCTAGCTCAAAAAGGAATAGATCCAAAGAATTGGCCAAAGGGTTTCAGAAAATATTTAAATGAATTACCTGATGGTATTGAGTTCATGTGAGAAAATTATGCATAAGAATGATTTATCTGAATATAAGAGGAGATACCAAGCGTTTAGGCATCATGCTTGGGCAGGTTTAGGATTTCTTTCTGTGTTTCTAGCAATTAGACTTATTTTACCTGAGCCATCTGAGATACTCACACCTATCATTGTTATTCTAAGTATTTATGTGTTGATTGCATTAATTTTTACATATAAATATCGCTCTGGTTTAACCACTGAAGAAAAACCAGTAATTGTTCAACCATCAGTTGAGGCTGAAAAAGCAAAAATCGATGCTAAGGTTGAAAAAGAACATTTAAAGGTTAAAAAGAAAAAAGCAAAATCAATAGTAAAAAAATCAAAGAAAAAGAAATAGAAAAATATAGGAAAAACCTTTAAATAAAAACAATATCCTACTCCAATGGCAAAAAAACGAAAAGAGAAAACTGAGGAAGAAGAATTTGATTTCAAAAATCCGAAGTTTGATGAAGAAAAATTTTTAAAAAAGGAAAGAAGAAACATTAAAACAATGTTCATCGCATTTCTTTTCGCTATAGTTATAACAATTATCTCTTTTGGTTTTTGGGTTCTTCTAAATGGAAACGAGCAAAGATGGGTATTAGTTTTATTATTTGGTATCATAAATGCTGCATGGATAAAATACCTGTATCTTAGATTAAACATTGATCTTACTGATTTTGGTAAAAAAGGATGGTTCGGATCTTATGCGGTTTATTTTTTCGCATGGCTTCTCGTGTTAATAATCATTGTTAACCCACCATTTTATGATGGTGAAAAACCTAATGTTGAAATGGTTACTCTACCTGATATGCAGGAACTTGGTGGCACTGTTAATATTGTTGCACGTATAATTGATAACGTCGGAGTTGAAAAACAAGATATTGATTTTACTTTGACATATCCAGATGGAAATAGTACCACTATTGATGATTTCTCTTTTAATAAACATATTTTTAGTTATACCTATGAAAACCCTGATAATACTCCTGGAAAATATTCATATGAGCTAACAGCTGAAGATAAAAATGGTCTTAAAAGAGTTAAACAAGATAATTTTACTTATACTGATGATGCAATTAAACTCACTGAGCCTCTTGGAGCAACTGATCAAAATAAGCCACCAGAGGTTACATATTCAACTACTATAAAATTTGATGTAAAAGCAGATGTTAGCAGAGTTTACTATACAATTAATGATGGTAAAGAAATTAACGCGACAAAAAATGGTGATTATTATGAGTCCAGCCCAAAAATAGAGGGTTGGCCTAGAAATACAAATGTAACAGTAAAGGTATATGCTGATATAATTCACTATTTTGAACAACCGATTAATCTTGAGTCATATGGTAATTCCATAATAAAAATCAAGGATTATAACAATACAATAATTGATAGTAGTACTTATTATTTCAATGTCAGCGATGCAGTTGAAATAGGTGGAGAGGATTCCCCACCGGCGAAACTCCCAAAACCTCGACTTATAGCAGTACCAGGTTTTGAACTACTGGTATTTATAATTTCATTGATGATCGTGATCTTTATTTTCAAATACCGTAAGAAAGATAGAAGAAACTAGACATGATAAATGAACTAGCAGAGTTCTGCAGAGATCTAAAATCAGATTTCACACCAAAAATAACCGATGCAAAAAAACCAGTTCGATTTTGGTCAGAAAAAGATGTTTACAACGGTAATATCGTTGATGCATTTGTAATTATTTTTAGAACACATGGGTGCTCATGGGCTCTTAAATCAGGTTGCACCATGTGCGGTTACTTTAATGATAGCATGTGGAAAAAAGTATCAGATGAGGACATATTTTTTCAGTTTGAAAAAGCTATAAAACAATATAATAATGAAAAAACTGTAAAAATATTTACCTCCGGAAGCTTCCTTGATGATTCCGAAGTCAAACCAAAAGTTAGAATGAAAATATTAAGTCGCCTCTCAGAAAGCGCAGAAAAAATCTCTTTTGAATCAAGACCAGAATACGTCACAAACCAAAAATTAAAAGAGATAAAAAACATAGATAAATCAAAGGATTTTGAAATAGGAATAGGTCTTGAAACAGCAAATGACACAGTACGAAATTATGCTATTAACAAAGGTATTACATTTAATGATTACAAAAAAGCAGCAGAAATAATAAAGAAAAACAATTGTAAACTAAAGACATATGTTTTAATAAAACCACCTTTTCTCACAGAAAAAGAAACAATAAAGGACTGCATAGAAACAGTTGATAAAATAAAAAAACATACTGATACTATTTCATTTAACCCCGCAAATGTACAACGAAAAACACTTGTTGAATTCTTATGGAAAAAAAACCAGTATCGACCTGCATGGTTATGGAGCGTCATCGAAATATTAAATAAAAGCAAAAAAAACACTGATAAAATACGATTACAATGTAATATTGCTGGTGGAGGAAATATAAGAGGTGCTCATAACTGTAAAGAGTGTGACCCAAATGTTCTCAGAGCAATAGAAAGTTTTTCATTACATCAAGATCCAAAGATATTCAAAGACCTTGATTGTGAATGTAAAGAAAAATGGCTAGATCAACTTGATATCGAAGATCTTGGTTTCGGATCAATTATTGATTTGTCAAGGTAGAACTATAAAATGAAAAAAATAGTAAGAAAAGCAGACATAGTTGTTCTTATCGATGAAAAACTACAGAAATTCATCGTTGACACAAATGGTAAAACAGATAAAATCAAAAAAATCGGTGTATTTGACCCTGGTAATCTAGCTGGAAAACAATACGGTAAACAAATAGAGATCGGAAGCAAACAATTTTGGATCCTAAAACCATCATTGCAGGATAAACTACACAGTTTAAAACGCAAAGCACAAATCATCCTTCCAAGAGACGCCTCTCATATATTGATGAATTGCTCAATTGAATCAGGAAACACAGTACTAGAAGCAGGGATCGGCTCAGGATCACTAACAATTGCACTAGCAAACGCAGTGGCACCAAACGGAAAAGTAATATCATACGATTATAGAGAAGAATTCATCAATCACGCATTAAAAAACCTTAAAAAAGCACAATTAGACAAATATGTAACAACGAAAGTAAAGGATGTGACCACGGGGATAAATGAAAAAAACCTTGATGCTATTATTCTTGATATACCAAACCCATGGGACGCTATAAAACACGCTTGGAAAGCTTTGAAAACAGGTGGTTATATATGCACATATTCACCGTTAATTTCTCAGGTTGAAAAAACAATAAATGGAATCAATAAACAAAGTTTTATTGAAACTAAAACATTTGAAAACATTCAACGGGAAATGATAGTATCTAAATATGGTACAAGACCTAGTTTTGACATGCTTGGTCATACAGGATATCTCACATTTGCTCGTAAAGTATTATAATTTTATACCACGCTGATTTTGATAATTCCCTGATTTCTTATCATAAAGTTCAGATGGTTTTGAAGAAAGATGCTCAAATACTATTTGACAGAAACGATCACCAATCAAAATTTCAAGTTCTTCATCATTTGAATTAAAACAACTTATTGTAAGAGTACCATGAAAACCAGCATCTACTTTCCCGAAACTAGCCATAACACCCTTACGGGCATAGCTAGAGCGTATCCATAGTTGAGAAGTGATCTGCGGTCCCATTTTAACAAATTCTTTCGTGCTAATTGCAAACCAAGTCATAGGTGGAATCATAGCAATTCCATCTTTAATATGTTCATCAGTTTTTCTAATAAATACTTCATCAATTGAAAGATCATAACCATTTGGAGTGAGATTCTTCTCATTAAAAGGTTCTATACCAAGCTCATTGTTTTTCATTGATTGCCCTATATCATTATCAGAAAGAATAGTCATCATAATCACTTTTTACTGTTAATTTATTGTAATTTTATTGATAATTACATCCTGATTGGGTTTATCATTTCCATCTTTATCCATTTTTGAAATAGATTCAACAATGTCCATTCCCTCGACAACTTTACCAAAGATGGAATGATGTTTATCAAGCCATGGTGTTTCTGCAACTGTTATGAAAAACTGTGAACCACCTGTATTTGGCCCTGCGTTTGCCATTGAAAGAATTCCTTTTGAATTATGTTTTAGATCAGGATGGAATTCATCTTTAATGGTATATCCTGGTCCACCTCTACCAGTTCCATGTGGACATCCACCTTGTATCATAAAATTCGGTATGACACGATGAAATTTTAGACCATTGTAGAATCCTTCATTTACAAGTTTGATAAAATTTCCAGTTGTTATTGGTGCTTTATCATTATAAAGCTCGATTTTGAAACTGCCTTTATTTGTCTTAAACTCTGCTATTTTATTTCCCATTTAAATTACACTCTCCAACTTTTTTTTATTGATTTTCTATTGTTATACTATTTATTATTACATCATTAACAGGCCAATTTTGCATCGACCTACCATCAGGAGCTTTTTTCGTATCGGTCTCAACAGCAGCAATTGCTCTTACAACATCCATTCCCTGGATTGTAAATCCAAAAGCTGCATATCCATCGTCTAAAAATGAATGAGAACCATCACATATGTAAAACTGGCTCGTAGCGCTATTTATATTTGGATCTGGTAAACGAGCCATTGCAATGGCTCCATCATTATGACGTACTTCTTCATTGATTTCTAGATCTATTGTTCCATAAGGACTTTGCTTTTGATTTGCGTCTGTGTCATATCCACCGCCTTGTATTATGTTAGTATCCGGTTCGTTAGGATTGATGTTGGCAACTCGATGAAATACAAGTCCTTCATAAAATCCATCATTAGCAAGTTTAATGAAGTTATCAACTGTATTTGGTACTTTTTCTTGAAATAACTCAACTCTAATTGTACCCATTGAAGTAGCTATAACTGCAATTGGATTATCAGTAGCAGATCCATTATTCGGATCTCCATTTTCATCTTGATCTTTATCAGTATTATCTGCAGTAATAAAATAAATTCCAGCTATAGCTACAATAATAATGATAATAAGCACAGAAAAGATCATTCTCAAATTATAGTTACCTTTCGTTGCCTTTGCTTTCTTTGATTTCATTTCAGCTCTTTTTCTAGTAGTCATTTTTTTTGCTGACATAAACGCCGACATGTACTGTCTTATAAATAAATTTTTTTAGTATTTGAGAATGCATTCTGTTTGTCAATTACAAAAATAAAATAACCTAAAAAAAATTGGATAGATCTGTTTAATACTATCACAGATCACAACAATTAGTAACTGGTCCCGGTCCACCACCATAAAGATATGCAATGATGTATGTCAAATCCGCAATATTAACGCTACCATCACCATTAACGTCACCGACACAAAGATCAGGAACAGGTTCTGGTCCGCCACCATACAAATAAGCAATAATATATGTCAAATCAGCGATATTAACAATATCGTCATTGTTTAGATCACCACAAAGATCTTGGAATTCAGGTATGAAAATATCATAATTATCTATATCATATGTAAATGATAACAATGTTTTATTCAACATCTTGAAAATGTAATCTTCCCCATATGTAAGATTTGTTAAAGTATTATAGCTGCCTCCTTTCTCCCAAAAATATCCAGTATCCAGATGATGTATCCGATCTATATCATCCCAGATACCACCTTGTTTACAGAAGTTTTCACAGGAATCATTATTTTTAATACTACTATTAAATACCCAGATGCTTGAAGGTAAAATTATATCATATGGTATTGAACTACACAAATCATATTCAAAACTAATAGTTACAGGTAAATCTGTATTGTTAATATAGAAGTAATAATTAGTTAGAGGATCAAGATTGGTTAATAAATTTGTAAGTCCAGATTCATATCGCCATTTCTTCCAGCTTACCCATTCATCTTTGTTTTCTCCCTGTTGAAAAATACAATTTAAACTGTTCAATACTTCCCCTTGATTTAAAAAGTTTACAACACTATCATTAACATTGATACTCATGTTACATGCCCAAATTGAAAATGGAAACTCAGCACTATGGGTATAAGGAATATCTTCACCTAGGTTAATATTAGCGCTGTCAAACGTGTAGGAAAAATCACCAAATTCATAATCATAACAAGAAACATTTGAAATAAAAAATCCCTGTGAATTCAGAGCCCATGAACAAACATAATGAACCCCTGTTGAACTTATATCAATTGTTTTATTAAAAAAATCTCCAGTTACATATTCCTGAGCACACGTCACGTTTTGACTATTTGTTTCATTTAATGGATATGTTGTTCCATACCAGAATCCACACATGCATGGTTCACCTCCATCATCTAATACAAAACCATTAAGAATTGCATTGTTTTCATTAATCTGAATAGTTGCGTTTGTTGTAACCATCGGTTTGATAGCATCAGGTGTAATTGTATGAAATGATAGCGTATTATCTGATATAATAAAGCCATTTGAATTGCTAGTCCATGATTTTACATAGTAGAGAACCCCGGGTATTAAATCATTGATATACTGATCGCAGGTTTGACCCGTCGTAATTACTTCAATACACGTCACGTTTTGACTATTTGTTTCATTTAATGGATATGTTGTTCCATACCAGAATCCACACATGCATGGTTCACCTCCATCATCGTTAAGATAAGCGTTTAAAACCATGTTTTCCTCTTTTATATTAGTAGCGTCTAACGTAGTGATCTGAGGCTCATGCATCTGAATTATTTGTACATCCCATTGATATGTTTTACTTGTTATTTCCCAAGTAGGCTCTGCTTCAGTATCCCCCCATACCTTTAAACCAAGAGGCCATAAACCCTCATCAGGGCCATCAGAAATATCAACCCATATAAGACAGCTTTTTTCACAACCAGGATTTACAGTAACATCTTTTGAAAAAATTATGTTTTCATCAATAGATTCAGGATATTCAGAGAGTACTATATGGATATCCCCAGTGTGAATTCCAATGTTTTTTATACTTACCATTGCAACTTTCCTTCCAGTCTCCTCATTATGAAATGGACCTGTAAAGAACATACTTCCAGAATGATTTATTTCACCAATGATTTCTTGACTTGCTACTTCAACTAGGATTTGTTCTTCATCATGAAGAATTTGATCTTTTTCATTACAACTCATATCATCATTAATTGTATAATCACTAAGCCACCAAAGTGTAGCATTACAATAAGTACTCTGAATTATCCCTTCAAAAATCACTTGGAACTGCATAGTATCATCAGGATATAATTCTGTTACTGTTGACATGATAACTCCATGTGTTATTGTTTCCAAACCAATCATAAAGTATCCTGAGATATTTCCAATATTTCTCCCAGTAACTGATGCAGTGAAATCTCCATTATATTCAACAGGATTTGGATACACTGTAAACTCTGTAACTAAACCCTCTGGGAACACAGGTTCTTTTACAATAAAAATAGGCCCAGATCCAACATATACCTCATTATAATAGATATCAACAGTCCAATCTCCACTTTCAGATGGTATCCATGAACACCAGATACTCGGATCGGTTATTGTCTCCCAAATAGTATATTTAACATTTCCATCTTTCTCCCATCTCCATTTCCATTTAACAACGTCTCCTGATTCGATATTGTCAAATTCACAATATGAATAACATTCTTGACCATAGTCAAATTCAGATACAGCAGGCCCACCAATATATTCAC
>JAUWIE010000127.1 GCA_030605515.1 Thermoplasmatota archaeon | reverse complement strand
TTGAATATCTTCTATTTTAATCTGTTTGATACCGTTCCGAGATTCGAGCACGATGTAATCTCTAGTTGCATCAATCATCGTGCCAAAATGAAAAAAGAGTCTGCTATTATCGTGTATATTTTCAACGCCTACTGCTACATCGTAATTTAAAAGCTTTAAAATACGTTTTAATTCTTTCTTCTCCATAGTGTCTTGCCTTCATATCTTTCGCCTCTTTTTTGTGTTTAACCCAGGTGCCTTGATGAGAAGGTCCGAGTTAGACAATTTCCAACCACTAGAAATTATTACTATTCTATAAGGCTCGAACTACTTTTTATAGTTTTTGAAAATCAAATATCCAGGAGAAGTTATTAAAATTTACAAACATTATAAATACGAGAAAATTCCTTTTATATACTAAATGAATAAAATTCATCTATTCACGACAATGATTGTCATTTTTTCGTTATGTTTATCGACTATCATGGCTTCAACCGCACAAGCTTCATCATTGACCAGTGATATTCTCTATGTTGGAGGAACTGGACCTAGTAACTATTCACAAATTCAAGACGCAATTGACGACGCATCCAACGGTGATACTGTATTTGTTTTCAATGGAACATATTACGAGAATGTACTTGTTGATAAATCCATACAATTGATTGGAGAAGATAACAATATAACAATCATTGATGCTTCAGGTAGTAGTGATGTTGTAAAAATAACCGCCGATGATGTGATTCTTACTGGTTTCACCTTTCAAAACAGCGGTGATGATTACAAAAATGATGCTTGTGTAGAAATAGTATCAAACGGGAATAACATTAGCAATGTAAGATGCTTGAACTCTAATTATGGTATTTGGGTCCGCGACTGCACTGGAAACACTATCAGCAATACTTTTTGTGATTGCTATTATGATGGTATATGGATGATTAACTCGGGAAATAACATTTTGAGAAATAATTCAATGGTTTATTGTGGTGTCGTACTCGATGGAGGTTCACTATCTGATTTCATCCAGGATATAGATACAAGTAATATGGTTAATGGAAAACCAGTGTATTATTATAAAAATCAAAATGGTATAGGGATATCCCCATTTGCAGGTCAAGTTATTTTGGTAAACTGTAGCAATTGCATTGTATATGATTTGGATATTAATGATGTTACTGATGGAATTGAAATCATGTACTCTCATGATAATATCATCGAAAATAACATTGTTGAAAATACTTCTGATTTTGGTATAAGACTTGTAAAATCAAGTAGAAACACTATTAGAAATAATATTTTTTCTGGTAATCCTATTGGAATTGGTTTTACGAGCGGTGGAGTTTGGGCCTATGATATCCCAGCAGATTGCCATTATAACGTTATTCAGAATAACGAAATATCAAACAGTTTATACAATGGGGTCTACCTAGATTCTTCAAATAGAAACACTATCTCTCAAAACGATTTCATAGACAATGAACGTGATGCAAAGTTTATCAATAGTTTTGGTAACAGGTGGGTGAGAAATTATTGGGGAAGACCTCGATTACTGCCAAAGCCCATTTTTGGAAAAATAGCACTATGGAATATATCAATTCCTTGGATTAATTTCGACTGGTGTCCGTTAAAATTTCCGAACTTAAATAATTGTAATAATAATTAAGGATTAACTCTACAATCTTCTAGAATTTCTTCCGAGTGTTTAATCACAAAATCTTTAATGATTTGTAGTTTTTTTTCATCAGGATTTCCAATTTTTCTTTTCAATCTTCGTTCTGTTAAGATACTTTCAACAGTTAATTTATCTTTTGAAGGATTTTCTTCAACCCACCATTTAATATAATCTAAAATCTGATGTAAATACCACGCAGTAATATAGTTTTCACCCTTAGATAATAAAAATTCTAGTTGTATTCTCCTATCATATATCTTATTTCTTGCTGAATCATGTTTAGTAAAAGATGAAACATTCATTTGAGTTGCTTTTCCTTTTTTAAAAATTCTAGCGGTAGGCTCTTGTTCACAAAAATCAATAAACTCTTGGCACAGCTGAGGAAAATCAATTAGAAGATTCGCAAAATTTGCGATTTCTTCACGGACTCCCAATTTCTCAGCCCATTTATTATGTAATTTCCACTTAGGCATATTTTACACATCATTAATCTTTAAGAATTCATCTACTAAAAGAAATAAAAAAAAGAGATGAGTAATTAGACCAAATACGAATTTTTTACCGAGAAATGTCTAGTCTTACTCTGTTTCAGTTTCAGTTACACCAGCATTTGATGCATTATTTTTAACGGAGTCTATCCCACTGATGCAGTTATCCTTTGTTGTATAGCCCTCGCTATGTGCAATTATTTCGTTATTATCTGCTTTCAAATGGAAGTACCATTGTCCATTCTTATTTGATTGCCAATATTCAAATTTTCCCATTACTTACACTCTCCAAATTCTCCTTATTTAAGCAACCTCTGTAATAAAACATAGCCTTATAAATCATTCTAAAAAACAAATCCCAAGGGTTTTTAGTAATATTTATATCAGATTTGCCTGATTACATAGTTGGTCGGAGAAGAGAACATTGTAAACACAATATTGTGGTTATTTTTAGCACGGAATTGGAATAAAAGTAAATGGTATTGGATATGAAAGTAGCGATGATTGGGTGGGAATATCCACCGTTCAAAGTTGGAGGGTTAGGTACCCATTGTTATGGGCTTACACGTAGTCTTGCTGATAAAGAAATACTCGTTGATTTCTATATGCCCAAAACAAAACATAGCGTACAGAATGATAAAGATAATTTGGCTATCATAGAGGTTGGAGAGACAGAGATTTTCCCTTATGACCATCCTGAAGATAAAGAGCTTGCAGGTCAGTTTTTTGAAAGCGTATACAGATATAATGATTTATTGGTTCAAAAAGTAAATGGAGACTATACTCTTGTTCATTGTCATGACTGGCTGACAATGAAGGCAGGGATTGCATTAAAGGAGAAATTGGGTGTTCCATTTATTTTAACGGTGCATTCAACTGAATATGACCGTTCAGGTTGGCTTTATCCAAATCAGTGGTTTATTGATATTGAGCGAGAGGGTATGGAAAAAGCAGATAGGATTATCGCAGTAAGTCATTTCACGAAACGGGTTATTGTTGAAAAATATGGTATCAACCCTGATAAGATTCGTGTGGTGCATAATGCAGTGTATCCAATTGGTGCAGGTGAAAAACAGAATATCATACTTTTTTTAGGTAGACTTACAATTCAGAAAGGACCTGAATTTTTCCTTCAGGCAGCAAAAAAGGTATTGGAACATGAAGATTGCCGCTTTGTTGTAGCAGGCATGGGTGACATGCTACCAAGATTGATTAATGAAGCTATCACTCTGGGTATTGCAAACAAGGTTATTTTTACAGGGTTGCTAACTGATGAAGAGGTACGGTATATTTATCAGATTTCAAGTGCATATGTGATGCCATCTGTGAGTGAACCCTTTGGTATCACAGCGTTGGAAGCTATCTCTGCTGGTACTCCTGTGATTGTATCAAAAACATCTGGTGTTTCTGAAACGTTTCGTAATTGTCTGAGTGTTGATTTTTGGGATACTGATGAGATGGCAAATAAGATAGTATCTTTGCTACGATATGAACCCTTATGGAAGACATTAGCTGAGAACGGTAAACAGGAGATTGAGTTGTTTACGTGGGATAATGTTGCAGACCATACACTTTCTGTATATGGGGAAGTCACATGAGAAAATGGCGTTATGAAACAACAGAAGAGAGTATAGGCAAATTCGAGAAATGTCCTGATTGTGGACTTGATATTCCATTTGATGCTGAAGTGTGTCCGTATTGTGGTAGGGGTTTTAATAGTGAAAAAGTAGGCCATACATATAGAAGGAGAGAAAAATAGAGGGGGGTGAAACATTAGGTTTTCTCTTCAACCCGTTGGTTTGCAAGAGGTGGAAACTTAGAATGGAGTGAATAAAAACAGGTGTCGATGGTTTAGATGCGTTATATTGAAGGTGGGTTGCCAAGGGATACTGTTACCCTTATTTCTGGTCCACCTGGAAGTGGTAAAAGCATACTCTGTTATCAGTTTGTATACGAGGGATTAAGAGAAGGGGACAAATGTCTTTTTTTGACATTGGATAAAAAAGTTGACAGCCTCATAACTCAGGCTAAGGAGATAGGGTTTGACTTTCAATTGTCATTAGAAAAAGGAAGAATCAAATTCATTTTTTTAGATATAAACAAAAAACTTGTTTATGATGTTATGACCAAAGAACTCCTATCTGGAGGATACAATCGGGTTGTTTTGGATTCTATGACACCTTTGTCTGAGGTGCCTATTTATGTAGAAAAAACTGAACTCAAAAATAATATCAACTTCATCAAACCTGAAGATTTTCCTTCAGATACCACCGCTCCTCTAGGGAGACTACATCTCCACTATATAATAAATGTTTTAGATGCAGCACAATGTACTTCCATGATAACATCAGAATTACCATTAGGCTCTTATAATCTTTCCAGAGATGGTATTTCAGAATTTCTGGTTGATGGAATTATCCTCCTGAACTTTGACCCCACTATGGATAAAAGAAAACTTTCAGTGATGAAGATGAGAAGCACAAAACATACACTTAGACCACTGTATATCAAAATTGGAGAAGGTGGTATCAAAACTCATCTAGACTTTGTTTTTCCTTTTTCAAATATAGATGACCATTTTCGTTTGTTTATCTCAACTACAAGCATTTGAAAACCAAGAAAATAATGCACTACATGTTTTCAGTAATTAACAGATTCCCAAATGTAAAGCTTTTAAATTTAATCTGAGTATTTAGATATAATGCGGTAACTTTAAATAGGGATGCATCCTAGTAATAGTATATGGGAGATTGTAGAGTTTCATGGAAAAGCATATTTTTTTGCATCCCATTTTTTCTCCTCTCCTCACCTAAAAGCGACTCTACAACTCCCTTAAAAAATTGATAGCAGTATATCATAAATTAACACTTTATATTTTTAAAAAAAAAATACGTATGCAGAATATTTCAGATATCTGATTAAAAAAAAATAATGGGAGGGATACACGATTTTAATATCAAGCATAAACGAAATCTAAATAACCAATATCTTGAAAAAGCAATTGAAGATTTACGAGAAGAAAAAGAAATTTGCTGATACATCAAGGGTTGTGTCTGTAGAGGTATGATAATTTGAAGAAAAACAAGTCTCAAATGAATGTTAAAAGTGAACGTCATTATTTTTTCTTGAATCCTTATGAGGATATGGCTTTTACTTGTTGTCCAAAATGTGAAGATAAAACGAAAATCAGAAAACATTGTCTCCTTATTCACATGGACCCTGAACAGTTATTCTCCATCAACAAGATTTGTAGATAATTTGCCCCAATTGTGATTTAATTATTGTGAAACAGACCGAGTTAGAGGGTCTTCTAGCGGTAATCTGTGAACAGCATGCACCAGAAATCATTGGTAACGAGTATTTTGTTTTTGGTACGATGGATAGAAAAGATTGGAAAGTCACACAGGCAGGAACGATGATTCAGCAAGAGGCATTAAAACGCTTGCATCCATTTCAAGGATGCTTGGAAATTCGAAAGAGCTCCTGTATGGCTGGTATCCAAAAATAAGACGAAAAAATTAAAAATATGAGATGAAGAATAGGCTGAAGTATATGACATACAATGTGGATGAGGGAATTAAGAAAAGAGATAATGAAATCATATCGTTTATATGCGGTGATTATTGTCAATCTTGTGATAACGATAGATGTAATGCTGAGGAAATTATGGAGAAATATCAAAGCAACTGTTTGACACCATCCCAAATGCATGAAGTAAACGAGTTTAAATTGGATAAGGTAGCATGTAAAAATCACATACCTGATGGAGGGTTCTCAATGTTTGTTCACAAAATTGAAATCCATTATACCGATGGAAGTGTTGAAAAAATGAGAGGTTGGTACTCTTCGAAAGCGGTTTCTAAAATGTGGACTGATGATGTTGAATATATAGACATACTCTTCACTGATATATAGTTCAATGTGTTGCTTTTTGCAACCTATTGTACATCAAGAACGTTAAGCAAAATGCTATAAATGACATTAAAATATTTGGGTGAATGATATTGATGAAAACGATAAAGCAAGTCCTTAATGAGTTTCTT
This sequence comes from Thermoplasmatota archaeon, assembly GCA_030605515.1. Classification (GTDB taxonomy): domain Archaea; phylum Thermoplasmatota; class E2; order DHVEG-1; family DHVEG-1; genus JAUWIE01. The sequence goes on along the minus strand of JAUWIE010000127.1, from coordinate 521 downwards.
AAAGAACAAGAGGGTAGGGTAAAACCAAGTACATATAGATATTATGATGATGCGATGTATTATTTTAAGGAATGTTTGAATGGTTATGCGTATCAATATCTCGATGGAAAGGACAGTAAACGTTTTGATAAACTCTACAATCAGGGTAAAGAGTTCTGTGAAATATTTGGACCAAGTAACATTGGTGCTAATGAAATCAGTGAATTCCTTGATTATTTCATGGTTAAAAAGGTGATAGGAAGCAAAGAGCTGATGAAAAATGTTGGTCGGGTTATACAAAATTTTGTACGATGGATGAAGGATAAGGGATATATGACAAGGGAAGAGTACGATGTTACTGCCAAGAGGGTTGATAGTTTAAAAGATGACCTTCCGAAGGTGGAAGAGCTTGCAAGTATGATATATCACTATATCGAAAACACTCCAGTTGAGGATTTTACCAAGACAACAGATGGGTATTTTAGAGTAACCAAGATTGCGCCTGGTAAATTATGGCTTGAAGATATGGGCGGAGGTAAAAG
>JAUWIE010000119.1 GCA_030605515.1 Thermoplasmatota archaeon | reverse complement strand
ATTGAGACCAAATTATTTTGTTTTCAAGAATACTTTTTTCTTTAATAACTTCATTATCACCTAATACTGAGTTCTTTAGCTTTGAAAAATGATTTATCTTACAATTTTCACCAATCACACAACCATTTATTTCAACATTATCTTCAATTCTAGCATTATTATAAACAATAGATGATTCCAGTTTTGAATTATTACCGATATAGACATTATCACCAATGGAGGATTTCTTTAGCTTGCCATGTATTTCACAATTTTCTCCTTGAAAATTGTTCATCTTATTCTTTTTTATAAGAAACCTATGGATGTCGAAATAGCTACTAATTCTACCTATATCCATCCAGTAACCTTGAAATTTGAACCCAAAAAAACGTCCAGTATTGCTAATAATTCTAGGGAATATCTCTTTCTCCATTGAAATCAGATGACCAGTATCAATATAATCAAGAATCTCAGGTTCTAATAAATACGCTCCTGCGTTAATATACTTCGATGGTGCATCTTCAGGTTTCGGCTTTTCAACAAAACCAGTAATATTTCCATTATTTTGAACGTCAGCTACACCAAATTCAGAGACATTTTCCACTGGCCATAGGGAAATTGTAGTAATAGCATTATTTCTAGTATGAAAATTTATCATTTCCTCAAGATTTATCGAACAAATTATATCACTATTTAATACAAAAAAACGACCAGTTATATGTTTCTCAGCAAATTTAACTGCTCCTCCTGTCCCAAGTGGTTTTGGTTCATCATTTACAATGATATCTATTCCAAAATCTGTTTCACTGAAATATTTTTCAATTTGTTTTTTTCGATAATTTACCGCTAAAACAACTTTTTCTGTTTCTTTAGGTAAAGATTCTATTAAATATGATATCATAGGTTTATTTAGTATTGGTAATAACGATTTTGCTCTTGTATATGTAAGAGGTCTTAATCTTGTACCAAATCCACCCGCTAGAATAATTGCCTCCATATGATTCTATCCTATTTTACCTTACTTTTGGTAGAGCTTTTAAAGTACTAATAAATCTTTCTAATTTTAGAATTATTTGATTAATTAGCTACATATTCAATTACATATTCACCTGCTAAAAAGGTACATAAACCAAATTTTTATAATTATAACTTGGACGGGATGCAACATTTGGGAAAGCAAAATAAAGGATAACCGAAGAGAAGATATATTAAGTGTTTTCTACATATCAATAGTAATAGTACTAATGCTGCTAATACAGATAACTGGTGCTCTATAATAACCAGTTTTCCCCTTATTTTTTGTTATTTTTTACATAAAAACCTGATTTTATTGCACGGGAAAAGCTTTTAATAATTAATAAATAATAACAGTTAATATTATGGGAAGGGAAAGTTTGGAATCGGACAAAGAGATTAGTAAAATGTTTATTGATCGGAAAGGTGAGATTTCATCAGATGAGGAACTAGCTTTGCATATAATGCATCGTTTCAATATTGATCGTGATACTCTTGAGACAATGCCAGCTTTTGAAGAACATATTAAACCATTGTTTTCGCAACGAAAAGAAAAATAACGCCCAGTTATCAATTTACAAGTATATCAATTTTTTTACGAAATGCATATAAGAAAAAAACAGATAAGCAGATTTGGGAAACAAAAAGTAGTAGGGGTTTGTAAGACATGATTGATCTAGATAGACTATATTCAGATAGAGCCGGGAAAATGCGGAAATCAGAGATACGAGAGTTGTTAAAAGTAACTCAGGATCCTGAAATCATCTCTTTTGCAGGTGGTCTTCCAAATCCAAAATCTTTTCCAATTAAAGATTTAGAAGGTGTTATACAAATCGTATTAAAACATCATGGAACAATCGCTCTTCAGTATGGTACCACTCAAGGACTAAGAGAGTTAAGAGAAGTTATCGCAGAGAGATCAGTACATGATGGAATGAAAGATATTAACCCTGATAATGTAATTATTACAAGTGGATCACAGCAAGCATTGGATACAGTTGGTAAAGTATTCCTTAACCCTGGTGATATGGCCTTAGTTGGATTACCAACATATCTTGGTGGAATTAATGCTTTTAGAAGCTATGAAGCTAATTTAACAGGTATTCCTGTTGATAAAGATGGTATGAGAATTGATATTTTACAAGATACAATAAAAAAACTCTTGAAAGATGAGATACAACCTAAATTTATCTATGTTGTACCGACATTCCAGAATCCTGCGGGAGTTGTCATGCCTGAATCTCGGAGGAAACAACTTATAGATATAGCAAATGAATATGATCTTGTAATTGTTGAAGATGATCCCTATGGGAAACTTGGCTTTGATATCTCCCATATTAAACCTATTAAAGCTTTTGATGACGAAGGTCGAGTGATTTATCTCTCAACTTTTTCAAAGATTCTTTCACCTGGTTTTCGCCTTGCTTGGGCTATTGCTTCGGATAAGCTCGCAAGAAAAATGATTATTTGTAAACAGGCATTAGATCTTTGTACTAATACTTTTACTCAATTTATTGTTAATGAATTTATAAGGAATGGATCACTTGATTTACATATCATGAAAATATGTGAGATGTATAAACCAAAACGGGATATCATGGTGAATGCAATGGAGAAATATTTCCCAGATAACTATATATGTAATAAACCCAAAGGAGGTATGTTTGCTTGGGCTACTTTACCTGAGGGTATAGACACTGAAACAATGTTCTTAGATGCTATAAAACAGAAAGTGGCATATGTTCATGGAAAGGCTTTTCATGTTGATGGTGGTGGTGGTAGATCCATGCGGCTTAATTTTTCATATGCTTCAAATGAACAGATTGAGGAAGGTATGGAAAGACTAGGGAATGTGATAAAGAAAAAACTTGAAACCAGGGTAGTATTATAGCTTATATGTTAGATAAACTAAGTAAAAAAATCATTATATTTATTGTTATAACGATTTTTTGTTTTGGTTTTTTTTCTGGATGTATTTTTGATGGGCTATTTGGGACGTCTTTTACTTTAAAATCTTATTCTATTGTGGATGATGAGGGTTTTCCTAGTTTATCATTTAAGTTCTCTTGTAGTGGTATGGTAACAGTAAAACTTTTTGATACTTTAGGTAGTCTACAGGACTCAGATTTGTTTTTCCATGGTGATCATGATTCAATTCTTCATTTATCTTCTTATAAAAATACTGTTTCACCTGGATCATATAAATTACGTGCTTATGATAAAAATAATAATGAAATCTTTGAAAAAAAGATTGCAGTCAAAGGACCTATGTTTTCAGTTTTAAACTGTGAACAAAGATGGTGGGATAGAGATGATTGGAAAGGTGGATTTACATTAATTGGTTTAAATCTATATGTTAAAAACCTTGGAGATGTACCTGTTTATCCATTTTCATCTGTTGTAACTATTGATTCTGATGTTGTAGCTGGTTCTGTATTGCCCTGTGTAATTAATTCTAATGAAGTTAAGAGTGTTGATTGTTTTGTAACTATACATATTCAAAAGGATGCTGATGCTCTTTTAAATAGTGATTTTTTCTTGTCAATAAAAGATATTGCTGGGGATAATTTAGCCTCTGATTCTTTTTCAATAGTTATGGATGATATTCTACCTGTTGAGGAATTTAGATGGAATTATGATCAACTTAAGCGTCGATTGATTATTCCTTACCCTGAGTTTTTATTTGATTATTATAGTGCTTCAGATAGGATTCATGATGAGGATTATGGTGTTTATGTTTTTGATCAGTATGATGATGATTATATCAAACTTCTTACTGACAGTTTAATGTTTGGTTTTAATGATGAAGATGATGTTGATAGGATAAATTACGCAGCATCTTTTATACAAAATCTTGAATATAAAAAGGACAGTGTGATGAATAAATCAGTCGAATATGCTCGTTATCCAGTTGAAACAGTTTTCAATGAAGATGGCGGAGGTGATTGCGAGGATCTAGCAATTCTTACAGCAAGTATACTACATCAACTCGGCGGCTATGAAGTTGCCCTTTTTAGATTACCTGATCATATGGCAGTTGGCGTTGCATTTGATGGAGATAGTTCCATGTCAGGATATGAGTATTATACTGAAGAATATTATTTTTTAGAGACAACATCAGTATCGCCTGTTGGGCATATTCCAAATAGTTACAAGTCTCGTTCAAACCTAACAGTTTATCCAATAACACAAAGACCGTTACTTTCTCATAGTTGGAAGAATGGTAATCTTACTATTTTTGAACATACAGAAAAGGGTGATTTTGTTAAAGTTACATTAGTTGTGGAAAATCTTGGTAGTGGAATAGCAGAAGATATCGTTGTTGAGGGTGGTTGTTATACACAGGATAACATTAAGTTAAACTATGAACGTGATATTATTTCAAATTTAAAACCTGGAATGAGAAAAGAAATTAGATTAACTGTTGATGTTCCTTCTGGTGTGACAACTTGGTTTAAAACAAGGATTTACTTAGATAATGAAGTTGTCCATGAAAAAGAAAGTATTTCTTCTATTCAATAGTTTTATTAAAATTAATAAGGACCAACATCATTTTTTGAAAGTAATGGTATTCAGTATGTAGGTAGTTTAACAAAGTTTATAAACTGATTATTAGTATTTGATTTGTTGCTGGGCGTAGGTGGACGGTTGACGGCGGATATCGCTGAGGAAAGTCCTCCCTCACTCTGGACCAGGAAATCGTTCAAGCGATAAGGGTGAGAATCCTTGCAGAGACGCAGAAACGACACAGCCCATGGATTAATGCGATGATTCATTTGCTGATGAGATCTCCTTGGGATTTGATGAAACGGTCAATCTGCTCCTGGAGCAAGTCCAAATAATGGGATCAGTTGTCCAGACTGCTCATAGGTAGGACGCATAGTAGAATACCGTTTAAAACAGAAGGAGGCTTATGGCCTACACCCAGCACACTTTTACCTAGCCCCTGTCCCTTTTGAATTTTCTATCTGTTAGCGATAGAGGGGTCAAAAGTTAGCCCCGTTCATTTTTTAACCATAACCAATCAGGTCATGTTCCTTCTTTTTTTCTACTTCGGCTATCATCAGGTCTGCTCTCAATTGTTGCCATGTTTCAAATGGGATTTCGCCTGTAACTGCTTTTTCTGCAAGTTTCTGTAACCTTGATTTGACTGTTAATGTCGTATCTCCATATCTTTCTGAATTGATATATTCGATTACGTCTCTTGTTTTCCTTTTGTTGTATCGCATTGTTGAATTGATATTCGTGTGTCTTGCTCTTATTTGTGGTATTCTTGGATTATTTGTTCTATCACAATCACGTGATATTTCTGTTCTTTTAAGACAATATGGGGTAGTGATAACTGCTTTAATTCCTGCTTTTATACCCACTTCTTTACAAGTTTTAAGAATTTTTGAATATCCTATTTTTTCACCCTTGTATTTTCCACTAGGATGTATGAATAGGTATTTTTCATTCTCTGGGCTATTTGCTGGAATTCTTTTTCTGATGTATAGCCAATCTTTAAGTGCTTCTATTACTACTGGCATAAGTTGATATTCATCTTTCATTCCTTTGAATATTATTTCATCGTGAGTCTTCGAAGTCTTTAGGGTTATTCTATGCCTACCAAACTCCACCAAGTTTGTTTCTAGTTCTGGTAATTCAGAGGGTCTTGATTCTAATAAAGCAGATATGAGTACAATTGCTTTATCAAGGAATTTTGTCATTTGTTTTGGTTTTAGTGTTTCAAAGTTATTAGAATTTGTTCCATCTGTTAGAGCATTTGCAGTTTCAATATAGCTTTGTCTTTCTTGTTCAGTCAGAGTGTCATATGTTTTTTCGATTATATATGGGCTTTTTAGTTTCAAATCTTCTTTTCCAAGATATTCCAAAAGTTTATTCACGGAAAGAAATCTTGCAACATTACCATTATTTTCATAATTGCTGTAACAGTAATCCTCCCAATTTTCAATATCTCTTTTTGTCAAAACGCTAGGCAAATTTCATATGTGTGTTTGTAGAATTACTATTAGTTTTTTGTTGATTTCTTTTTTATAACCCGCTTTCAGAGGTTTTTTCACTCTGTATTTTCTCTGCAACGTTTTGTTTATTTGCTTGTTTAGCCAATTGTTAAATTCTTTTAGTTCTTCTTCAAGTTCCGCATCTTTGATGGTGCATCTTCTGTTTTTAGACATCTTTTGCACCATCCTGACAAAGTAGTGTTTCCATTACATTTCCTACTTCGCCAATATTTTTATCTACAATTTGTTTATAAATCCTTTCCCAAACTATTCTAAATGACAATTCATCTAATCTTTTCATTGACGCAAGTCCATTGTTTGCCCGCCTCTGGTTCATTATATTGAATTCTTGCACCGCCTGTTTGGCTAAAAATTCAGTAAAAATTAACAAAATATCTCTAAGAAAAATTACTGTTTCTTCTGAAATCTCACCGTCATGGTGTTCTTTCAGGATGGTTCTTATGGGCTTTAAGGGATATTTCACCATTGATAATTTTCTCCAAACATCAAACAACGTCTATGAAATCATCCTTTCTTGGAATATCATGGGATTGTTTTGTTAATTCCTTAAAAAGACGATAAATCTCTTTGTGCCCCTCGTATGTTATACTACATTCAATTCGAGTTAAATTTGCATATCTTCTATATATTCTAAGCCATGAATTATCTAGTAAATCCCGAATCTGAATCATTGTTGGTGAGACACTAATGAAACGGTAATCACAATTCATTTCGAAAAAAACAATTTTAATTTCATATGCAATAAAATTTATTCCCAGCCCAGTGAACGCACCATTCAACCAATAAAAATAATCCCTAAAAGCTATTTGACCTAATGGTTTTTTAGAAGCATTTAGATGAACAGTTATTGTACTAGTTGGATTAAATTGCAGTGTTACTTTATAGGACTGCTGTTGATAATTCCAATAAATTTGTTTTGTCTTTTGAGTATTTAAAGCAGGGGGACTATCCGCTTTGTCTGCGTTAAGAGAAACAAATTGTAATTTGATGTTATGTAACTTAACTTCTGGATAATCTAAATTTAGAAAATTTTCTGTAGTTATTCCACCAATGTAGTAACCTGGACAAAATCTTTGTACAGGACTAGTTTTTCTTCCTGCTAACCTACCTAATATCCTAGCGGCTGTTGATTTTTTGCAACCTATAAATCCCGCTACTTCACTGGCACTGCGGGAAAAGGGAAAATCTTTCAGGAGGTACTCTTCAATAGTCTGTGTAATACTACTAAATTGGACAGTCTTTTGTCTTTTTTTGTATTGAATCAATTTATGCAAGCCACCTTTTCCTTTTCTATCTTTTTTTTTCATTTTTTCCGCTTCTTTTCTATTTCTTCTGCAAAGCCACCTTTAAAAGAGAATCTTCTAATCTCACTTAGCTGTCTAACAATAACAGAATGTCCAAGTTCACATCCAAAGAAAATACCATGGTTCTTTATACGCCTGGAAATATTCTCCAAAACACTACGTCTATGCTTACCAGTGCATCTTGCAATAAGATGCAGTATTTCCACCTTTGAAATTTTTCTGTTTTTCTTTTTCTCAGCTAATAAAAAAATATAACGAGTACATTGCCGAACATCCTTATCAGTAATCTGCTTGCAAAATTCATCTATTTCGCTGATACTACCATGTTCCTCTTTGTTATGGTACCGATAGGTCTGCTTTGTTTCCTTTATTTTTTCAACACCATTATGCATCGTTGCTCCTCCTTAATTTTTCAAAATCCTTCAAATTAAATTCTTCCTTTCGATAATCACAGACAATACCCTGGTATTCTTTCCCTGTAAGTTTCATACCAAAACTTTTATTGATAGCACTAACAGAAGGAAAATAGCTCTTGCTCATTTCGGCAAATTCGATGTCTTGCTCCAAACGGTTACAAAAACGTTGATATTCTTTTTCTAACTCTTTCTTTTCTCTTTCATTCATAATCTGTTCTTGCTTCTCTTTTCGTTTACGTTCGTCAATGATACTATTTATACTGTTTAATTCCCGTTTTAATTTCTCTCGTGTTTTAATTAAATGCTGGTTTGACTCATCATCTAAATTAAAATGTAATTCTAGTGCCTCCTCTAAAATTGCTGTTTGATTAAGATAAGTTTCAAGTTTTTTAGCAAGGTCTATACGAATATTGAAAAACTTTTTTTTTGTTTCACATTTTCTTGGAGGTCGACCAACAGGTCTTTTTTCATCCATAGGCATGAAACCTCCAAATAGGTGCAGGGTATGAAAATGACATAATACAATATATTATATTATATAATATATTAAAATATGATATTATCATTATAGACACTTTTTTTTGAAAAACGTTTATTGTTTCCTTCTCTTTATAGAAGAGATTTCTATCGATGCATATTCTATTTAACTTAAAACCAGTGGCAATTCTATATAAATAATAACAATAATCATTATAATTTCGTATATAAAAAATTGATTTAGTATATTCCAAATAATATAGCGATATATAAAAAATCAATTTAATATATGTAAAATTAATCTGTAACGCCAGTAATGTTGCTATTAGCCATCCCTCGTTGAATGCTGTTTCTCTAGTTTTTTTCCTTTTTGCATTTGCAGGTGCTGGAGTTGCGTGTAAAATATTTATTCCACAGATATCACAATCTCTCTCCTTTCGGTTCATTTTTTATTGTATATAAAGTATAGATTTTTCAAAGATGATTGGTTGTACCCAATGAAATATTAGGTACAACCTGGTTGTTGTGTTGTGCACTCAACAACCAATGGTGTATCGGACTACTTGTCTATAAATCCAGCTTC
>JAUWIE010000088.1 GCA_030605515.1 Thermoplasmatota archaeon | reverse complement strand
CAATTGCTAATTGTAAGCTAAGTCAATTATTGTTAGAAAAATGATAATTAAATTATTTTTATTTTTGATTTTTGTACCAATTTACAGTTTCCAATAAACCTTCTGTTAGCTTGAACTTGATTTCAAATCCAAGTTTTTTTTCTGCTTTAGATATGTCCGCGAGGGAATGTATTATATCGCCTGGACGAGGATCCTTGTATTTAATATCCAGATCCTTTCCACATATATCCATAATTGTCTTAGTTAAATCATTTATAGAAATACGTTCTCCACCAGCAATATTGTAATTACCTGTTTCATTACTTGTTGCTGCCAATATATTTGCGTTTACAACATCTTTAACATAGGTAAAATCCCGAGTTTGATTACCATCTCCATAGATTGTAGGGGATTTATCGTTTAGTATTAGATTAATGAAATTTGGAATCACTGCAGCATATTCACTTGATGGATCTTGTCTTTGGCCATATACATTAAAATACCGGAGAGAAACTGTAGATAAACCATAAACTTTAGTGAAGACAGTACAATAATATTCACCAGTAATCTTATTTACTGCATAAGGTGATAAGGGATATAGATTCATATCTTCTTTCTTTGGTAGAGTTGGTGTGTCGCCATAAGCACTACTTGAAGAAGCATAAACTACCTTTTGAATATCATTATCTTTAGCAGCAACAAGAACATTAAGTGTTCCATTGATGTTTGCATAATTAGATTTAATGGGCTCTTTAATACTTCTTGGTACAGACGGAATTGCCGCTTCATGAAAAACATAGTCAACATTTTTGAATTTTTTCTGAAGAAGGTCTAAATCGGTTATACTACCTTCAACAAACGAAATGTTTTGATTGTCGATGAGTTCTTTAATATTTTCCAGATGACCTGTGGAAATGTCATCGATTACTATTACCTCGTTTTCTTTATAAAGCTCTCTTACTAAGTTTGATCCAATAAATCCTGCACCACCAGTTACAATAACATTTTTTCCTTTCATACGTATAATCCTTCAGTTTTTTTTTAGAGTAAAACTAAAAGCAATAAAAATGTTTGGTTTCCACATTATATAAAATAATTCAGCATACAAAAGTATTTAAATTATAAGTTCTTCTTAAGGGTTGCTTTTATATGCGGAATAGAAGACTGTTAATTGGGAGTATGTTAGTGATTATTCTATGCTTGTTAATGACATATTCTAGCTTAGATTATACTAATCATGATCCTGGAATAAAGTATATACTTCAAAATTACGATGCTTTTTATAATACAAAAATTACTTTTGATGGAATTGTAAGTGAAGTTGATGAGATAAATCATGAGATATCAATTCCAGCTCCGGAAAGACCATGGTTGATCTGGGTAAAAATTCCAAATGATGAAGAACTCCCTGAAAAGGGTGATATCGTTGAAGTATATGGAGTTCTTGATGGGGAAGGTCATGTAACCGCTGTAAGAACTCTAGCAAGCAAACAGTGGGAAATTGATTTGATATATTTCCGTTCACTCCCGGCTATACCTTTTGCATTTTTACTGTTTTTCAGAGCGTGGCGTTTCAACTTAAAAAGATTTATGTTTATTAGGAGGAAACGTGATGCCTGATTGGCTAACTCATACACTAGTTGGCTGGATAACTGGGAAATCAATTAAAATTGAGGTGGGATTAGTAGTAATCGGCTCCCTTATACCAGATATTGCAAAAATTGGGACTATTTTCCAATGTTGGCTAGGTATTAATCTTAGTCATCTCTTAGAACCTATTCATACTCCCGTAGGTGCTTTTTTAGTTGCAGGTATTGCGGCTTTATTCTTTGATGATATAAAAAAGGCTTTTATGGCTTTGAGCATTGGTGTTATAACTCATTTTATCCTTGATTATTTGTTAATTCATTCTTCTGGAGGTACAATGAAGCTTTTATTTCCTTTTAGCTGGAGTGAATGGCAGTATGGTTTAGTTCGTTCAGAAAATTACTGGGTGACAATAATTACGGTCTTTGTTGCTGTTTTTATATATATAATCTACAATTATAAAAAAATTGAGGAATCTAAAAACATCCTGAAATAATTTTCTTTAAAAATGATTATTTTTATGAAAATAGAAACATTTAAATATCATCTTGACCATATAATTAAGTCAAAATATAAACAACTAAAAACTTAAACAGGAGATAAAATATGAAAAGCATAAAAACGATTTTAGTAATGAGTGTCGTTAGCATTCTATTTTTTTCTGGAACACTTGCTGTATCTGGATGTGAATATGAAGGAAAAACTCCAGGATTCTGGAAAAATCATTTAGATGCTTGGGTACCAACCGGTTACACACCAGATATGCTTGTTGGGGATTTTTTTGATATACCTTCTGAGCTTAGCAACCTTGCAGACGATACCCTACTTGAAGCTCTTAGTTATAAAGGAGGACATAGTGTTGAAGCAAAAGCAAGAATTCTTTTGCGAGCTGCTGTAGCTGGATTGCTTAATTCCGCTCATCCTGATATTAACTACATTTACACATACGGCGATCTTCAATGGCTAGTAAATTATCCATTATCCATTTTCGATAAGGATTTAATGGAACAATATAAGGATTTTATTGACACTCAAAACAATCTTGAGGCTGAGTTATAAACATCGAATGTTTCATCTTAAACTTATCACATTCTGATATTCATTCGATTCTTTTTTTTTTATTTTACTTATATTGTGATGATTTTTTTACTACTTTTAACCGCCCATCTCGTAAACTGTTCCTAAAAATAAATTAACCTCATTTTCTCCCACAAGTAACAGATTATTATTACTGCCACTATTACTAAGCCAGCCATCAGCTAAACCATAAATATGAAGATAACAATTTTCAGAATCCGAAGTAAAATAGATCGCAGGACCATTCCCTCGATGATTACCCGTATAATCCCACATCATTATATTTGTAAAGGAGTTACCTCGACCATCGGTACATATAATGCCCCATGTTAATTCTTCACCACCCCAATAGGAGGGTTTACCTGTTTGAAACTGAATCATATTAAACCTGTTATATCCTACACTACATCTATCTTTATCAACGTTTGAATTTCGTGATATTTCAATTCCGTACGAAGTTCCATAAAACCATAAATATTCAAAGTTATTATATTGGATAAACGCTCCGTTTTCACCATCTGCAGGGTTTCGTTCATTATTGATAAAAATTCCGATTTCAAAAGCACGAAGATATACATGTTTTACATTAATATTAGAAATTCTTTGAGGAGTATTGGTATTGGATGCGTGGAGATATATTCCATAACCAAGCCCTAAATAATTTGAGCTATAGAAACGTGGAGGGGTTGGTCCCATTAGGTTGTACCCATCACTAATTGATTCTAAGGACATGTATTCAATTGATGCTGATTCTATGTAACTACTTGCATCAAGGTAAATACATGCACTTGGTGTTGAAAAAGAAGTATTAGTCGACCAAGCACTACCTGGCGGAGGCCATGTTCCATCATGCTGTTGTCCTGAAACATCAATTACTCCGTTTCTAATAGTTGAGCTATCCTTTAGCTCTACAACATTAATGTTAACTCCAGCTGGGAGTCTGAACTCTGAACCACCCATGTCAAGAATGACGTTTTCTTGAATAACTAACGTATTAGTTAAATAAAATGTTCTGCCTCCAGGTAACCATACCGTTCCATGGTTGTTATCCAGATCATTAATAGCAATTTGAATATTATTGCTATTTGCTTCCCAATAGTTACCATTTGAATTTTTAATAAGTGAATATATGTTGTCACTTGTGCTTGTAATTGTCCTAGTTACTGAACCTGCTGAGCCAACTGTTAGAATTAATAAGACCATTATGATAAAAAGAAACAGCTCGACATGTTTTATTTTCATGGTTTGTACTCCGTAACTTTCCCAGTTATCAACTCACCATTTTCAAGATTAAAAATTGTATAAGCATTGTTCCATTGATGCCATATTGGAAATGCGATGTCATTTCCTCCACCTCGGAAATTTAAATAACAACAATGAGCAGGGCCACTCCAATCACCACTGAATCCTTCCGTAAAAACATATGCTATTCTTGTCCCACTATTGTTATTCCAATTAAATGCTTGTATATTATCAAATTGATTACCATGTCCGTTATTCCATATTATATATTCAGTGATACCCGAACAATAACACTTAATATTTTCAAAATAATTACCTGATGCTTCTGCTATTGATTCATAGACTCTCATACAATATTTTGTATTGACAATTTCAATATTTGTAAACATATTACCATTAACATATGAATCACCCGTACTGGTGTGATCAATATATATACCATACTCAAAATTTCCCATTTGAATATTATTAACATGTACAAAAGCAATAATTTGACCAGTTGCACCTGAAGTATCTAAATAAATTGCTGTACCTCTTTGCAAAGCAGACTCCAATCTCATATTTTCAACAATCGCATTATGGTCAATAGTCTCAAGCTTATCCGCACTGTTGAATCTAATCACAGCACTACTAAAATCTGCAATATCCGATACATCAACAATTCCATTTCTAACCTTTGCTCCCTCATTTAATAAAAACACATCAAAATTTCCACTAGGTTTGATTTCACATCCATCCATTTCAAGAGTTACATGATCATTTACAGTAATGGTAGAAGTAATTGTTAATGTTGTGTTCCCTGATAACCATACAGTACCATGAGATCCGCCATAGCCACCATAGATAGGCGCAGAAATCCCAAAGTCATCTATCGCTATCTGAATATTGTCACCTGTAGCAGCCCAGTAATTACCATTGCTATTTCTAATAAATGTATCAAAGTCATCATGAGTATCTGTAATTGTCCTGGTTACTGATGACACTGAAAATGTTGTAAGGATTATTATTAAAAGAATTATGGTAATAATCTCGATTTTAGTTTTAAATTTCAGATTATGCATTTTCCTTTCACCTATATTACATCATCCACATTGATATTATGTAATATTGTACCATTTCTAAATAATAGTATATTAACATATTGTGGCAAAATGTCAAAATGGCAAATTAACCTCGATTTTATTAATAATCTCAGCATCTTCTTGAAAAGCATCCCTCCTTATCATTTTTACCAATAATGTAATCTTTAGTCTATTATATATATCTATTGTTTAAAACAGTAGAGAATGCTTTATATACAGTAAAAAAATAATGAAATCCCTGAAATATTAACAAATGAAACCAAAAAATAAATTTAATAAACAATAATCACTTTATCAATTTTGATTGAGGAAATCTATAAGCGAGGGATTAAATGAAAATACCACATATAATAAATTTTTTAAATTTTGAAAAAGTATGGGAGAAAAGATATCAAACTATTTGTAAATTAGTAGATATTAAATCAGATGATAAAATTCTTGATATTGGATGTCATTCTGGAAGAGATTTTGAATTTTTTAATGATGAAAATGAAATTATTGGAATTGATATCAATCCAGATCAGAAGATACATAAAAATAATTTTAAGTTTGTTTGTTGTGATGCTTGTGATCTTGGGATATTCAGTAATAATGAATTTGATGTCGTGGTAAGTATTGGGGTTTTTGAACATATTTTTCCATATGAAAAATTAATTGATGCTGTTAATGAGGTAATGCGAGTTGGAAAATCATGGGTTATTATAGTTCCCCATAAACATACCCTTATTGAGCCACATTATCAATTACCGCTTTGGCAATATTATCCCGATTGGTTAAAATCGACTTTGGTTAAGAAAGTAAATTTAACATGGTATGGAAAAAATAAGGATGGTAATTTCGTGGATATCCATTATTTTGATATCGAGAAATGGAGATCTTTATTTCCCGGTTCTTCAACGATTTCGTTTAATACGATATTGTTTGGATTAAGTAAATCATTAATAATTTATAACAAAAATTAGAATTTCAAATTTTTTATTGTATATAAAGTACGAAACTTCATGATTTTGGATTTTTGGCAGCAGTGTATATATCTTGTTTTATTAGGTGAATTGAGTGTAATTGATTAGAGGTAAAGTATAACAAAAAGTTGTGGTCACAACCAACTATAAATATAATTGAACAATACAAGAAATCTATGGTTTTTGTCTTCGTTATGAAGAGTCATCTTAGATTTGTAAAAAATGGTAGAATTTGATCTTACTGTCGAAGAAGGTGTAAAGGAGCTATCTACAATATGTTGTATTGAAACTAATGTTGGCGCAGTGGCATATAATCAGATACCAGAGCCAAGAGATTTAGGATTGGAACTTATCGACAGCTTAAATATAATACTGTCGCCAGCTATACAATGCCGAGGTGTAAATGTAGCCACCAGGAAAAAATTAAATCTTAAGAGAAAAAATCAATGATTTCTCCTTAATTCGGACTGTTTTTGTTAAGTTTTGATCTCAAATATTTTCTGTAACTTCCGTTTTATAAATCATCATATAGCATCAATCTTATCATACATTTTTAATAAAGTAAGATTGTCAATCTTGCCTTCAATATCTTTTAATTTATCTAGATCGTGAATCTTTAGAGATTTATCAGCGTCATCTACTATCTTAATTTGCTTATCGTGCTCTATGATTAGGTGATCTATTCTGTTTTTAATTTTTTCATGTTTAATACTTATTTGATCAGATTTCAATGTCATATTTAGAAGTTTATCTATTTTTTCTCCTGTTATAAGATCTTCATATGCATCATAATATTTATCTTCTCTATAAAACGAATCATTCCCTTGATAAGTGAATTTTAATCCTCTAATATTTTCCCCACTTGTATCATTAATATATCTATCAGATTTTACATAAGTTACCTGATCGACTTTAGGAATTCCCTCTATTTTATTTTCTATTTGATGTATTTTCACATCAATTTTTTCAATCTTATGAATCTGATAATGTAAACTAATTATATTTAACCGATCTCTTAGATAGTAAAGACAACATGCAATAAATATTATAAATAATACCATTAAAATAAAAAATTCAATTGAAAAAAATCCTTCTTGTTTTTCTTTTGAACCCTGCTGTGATATAACTGATTGAACAATCACGGTTATGGTTTTGCTGTAGGTGTTTCCGTTGTTGTCTGTTATTATTAGTGTTACTGTGTACTCTCCTGGTTTTTCGTATTTATGTGTTGGATTTATTCCGTCTCCTGTTGTTCCGTCTCCAAAGTCCCATTGGTAGTTTATGATTGTTCCGTCGAGGTCGTAGCTTTGTGTGGCGTTGAATGTTATGGTTTGGTTTGTTTGTATGTTTTCAGGTGTGTTGATTTTTGCTACTGGTGGTTGTTGTCCTGTTGGTATTTGTGATACGGTTATTGTTAGTGGTTCTGACCATGTGCTGTTTTGTCCTTGTGTGTCTTGTGATATTGCTTTTATTTGGTATGTGTTTATGTTTGTCCAGTGGTGGGTCATTGTTGTTGTGGTGTTGCTGTTTTGGTATTCTGTCCAGTTGCTTTTGGTTCCGTCTCCCCAGTCGAATTTGTATCTTATTTGGTCTTGTTCAGGGTCTGTTGTTGTGGTGGTGTAGGTGTATGTTATGTTGGTTTCTATGTATGTTGGTCCGCTGGGTTTGAGTGGTGTTTGTGGTGGTTGGTTTTGTTCTTCTTGGTTGCTTGGTGGTATGTACCCTCCGCCTGATAGTGGTCCGCCTCCTCCACCTGGTGGATTATCCGATGAAGAATCTTGAGTTGTGAAATAATAAGATCCATTGGCCCAATTGGTACTATCCGTTGCATTTACAAACCAGTAATAAGTTGTAGAATACTCAAGACCTGATAGATCACAGGATTTTGTACCATTAACATCATTACTCCCTGAATTACTACCTATGTTTGGGGTTATTTCAATAGTCCAATCAATTAGATCTCCACTAGGGTCCTCTATAGTAATACTTAATGAGGGTGTGTTGATAGAAATATCGTTAGCACCATTATTAATTGATAAACCTGAAAAAACAGGTGCTCCTTGTACATTTACAGTAAATGTTACATCATCTGAATCTGTTTGCTGGGCTGTATCTTCTGCAATGAACATGATTGTTTCAGATCCAGTCCATTCTTCATTTGGAGTTGTAATTGTAGCTATTCGATTTGTAATATCGACAGAGAGTTGGGTGTTACCAGTGTATATCCATATGATGTTTTCATCAGAGTCTTCATCATCAGTTACATAATTATCTAGGTTGATTTGGGTGAAGCTTTCTCCTTCCTGTATTGTTTGATCAGGGATGTTGCTGACAACAGGGGGATCATTTTCTCCAATTACAGTAAATGTTACATCATCTGAATCTGAAAATAGACCTGAGTCTGTAGCAATAAAAGTGATTATTTCTGTGCCAAACCAGTCTTGGTTTGGTGTAGATATTGTCGCAATACGGTTTGTAATGTCAATATTAAGTTCGGTATTGCCGTTGTATGTCCATATGATGTTTTCATCAGAGTCTTCATTATCTGTTACGTAATTGTCTAGGTTGATTTGGGTGAAGCTTTCTCCTTCTTGTATTGTTTGATCTGGGATGTTGCTGACGACAGGTGGATCATTATCTACTTCTGATCCTATTTGATATATTTCAAACAGGTGAGAACTCCATACACTATTTGAAAAAGATATAAAACCAGAACTATTTGCTATTGGAATAGAAATAGAAGTTCCATCACTTTTAATAATATAATAATTGCTATCTTGAAAACCAGAAAGGCTAAACAAAACGCTTCCACTCGTAGTGTCTGCATAGAATTCCAGAACCTTTTCTCCATCACTTGTAGTTGTTAAATCATCACTAATATAAACAAGAGTTATTGTGATATCATTTTCTGATGTAATATAAAAACCAGTATTGTTGAAAATAATATAAGAAGTATCAATTGTTATGCTTTCGAAATCCATTGTTTGATATACTGTATATGTTTCATTTCCAACTGAATAATTAAAACCTGGATTGATAACTACAGCTGATATGATATTGGAAATTGTAACTGTCAGCATTATAGTTGCTAATGTAATGATAACAATTATTCTTTTTAAATGTAGTTTATTAATTGTAAATACACCCCTCTGTATATCTAATCTGTAATTTTGAATTTCCTACGATCTTAATGATTATTATTCATAATCTGTGTTGATAATATATCATAATTATATACCCATCTTTTTTTGTTGTATCATCACCTTGAATATGTTATCTTATGCAATATATAAATATGTTTTCTATAATACTGAGAGATATTGATCTAATGTAACCAATTCTGTTTTTGACTTTTTTTTTCTATTATATATTTGTAACCTTTAACAACTAATAAAATTAAAAAAGAAAAAAAGAGGTGTGTTTTTGTTTTTTTTTGATTATAGGTCTAGTAGTCTTTGGAATATT
>JAUWIE010000058.1 GCA_030605515.1 Thermoplasmatota archaeon | reverse complement strand
ATTGAGAGGCGTGTAGGTAAGTTAGTAGATATAAAAAAAAAAAACCGTTCTTGCTTCTCCATTCTCTAAACATATATCTAAATAATAAGTATATAAATTTTATTATACAATGAATTGTTTTATTTTGAGTTGGCATATTGAATAAAAATTTACGGTTTAGCTTGAATTTTGAGCGGAACGTTACAGTAAAATTTTGTAGCTTGTTTGCATTCGATATAGGTAATTTTATAGTATTTATTTCTTATAAGGAGCACGATTAAATCAATAGAGTAAAATTATAAAGCTCTAGAAGATACGAATGTTTAATTTCAAGTGGTTGAAATGAATTATCAATTTGAATCAAAAATTGAAGACATAATAAAAGACATAAAACAAAATGCTGAAAAAATGAAAAAAGCAAAATTGGCGAATGATAAAATTGAATTTGAAGATGCGCTTAAAGAACATGAAAGACTGCATAAAGAATATGCTCAGATATTATATAAGCAAAGAGAGCCGACTCATGTTTTTTTAAAGAGAATGTAATAGTCGTCATTTGGTATTGCTTAATTTTTCTCGAAAAAAAAATCCTGAACATATAAATGATAAATCGTGTAATAGTGTTACGTGCTAACATTTATTCGAACAGATTTATATAGGGAAATTTGATGCAGATGTTTGTGAGGGGAGGAGAGAGAGGAAGCCCCCTGAGAAGTTATTTGAGGAGGAGAAATGAAGCTCCCCTAAAAGATCTCTTCTCTTTTACTTCCTCTCACCGTTTTCCCCAACTCCCGTAACTTCTAATATTATTTGAATTTTTGGATTGTTTTTATAAAAAAGATAAGCAGATATGCAATGTTTAATTTACCAATATTACTTATAAATTATGAAGTTTAACTTATAGATAGTGTTTTTATAAGAATGTTCGTTTGCATATCATGGAAAATATTCCAATTATCTACTTAAAAAATAGAAAAATATATAATGAAAAAGAAGGAGAACGAATTTCCCTAGATGAAGCGTTAAATCAATTTAATAGCGATGAAAAAATATATATCTTTGATTCGGACGGAATAAAAAGGGATAAACCAAATCTTTGTATGTACCCAAAATTATCAGAAAAATTAAGAATTTGGGTTGACTCTGGGCCTCGTGATTTAGGAGATGTGGTTGACTCCGTTATGGCAGGTGCCAGTCTAATTACAATTAGACAAAACCTATATTCCAATTTTGATATTTCCAGTATAAAAAATATCACTGAAAGAGAAATATATCTTAATATCGATCTTGTTAACAAAGATATATATAAAACAGATTTTTCAAAATTTCAAGATATCGATGGGATAGTAACATTCATTGATGATAACCAGTTTGATCGGGATTTTAGAATGAAAGATTTGCTTAAAGAATTATGTAAACAATATAAAACATACGTAGCAAAAACTGAGGATATGCCCACAGCATATTTGAAAAAATTTGGAGCAGCTGGCCTTTTGTTAGAAGCAAGTATGCTAAAAAAGGAGAACTATTAATGGTAACTTCAGAAGTGGAAATAATACTAGCTTTTGTGTTTAATCGTAGCGGAAAAAATGAGCTTAACATATCTGATCTTTATCTTATTCTATCGATGGATTTAAAATGGTTTTCACCAAAAAGCGGGCGAGATTTTATTTCATCTGCAATTCATCAAAAATTATTGCAAAAAAAGGGGGAGGCTGTAAAGCCAAATTTTGATTATAGAAAAGTAAATATCCCTGTTGGGTTTCATCCTTCAAAAAAACCCATAGAAAAAAAGGAAGATTCTGTAAAAAACGAACAAGTAGATTTTTTAAAAATAATAATAAATAAAATATTAGAAAAAACAAATCAAAAAAGAACAGAACTTGAAAATAAGATCATGACTCTTTCAAAAGAAAAAGACGTAACTCCCGAAGTTGCAGCTTTACTTATTAGTAAAGAATATGAAATTAAAATATTAGAATGTTTTGATGATGTTGAAAGTGGGATCTTTAGAGAAAGTACAAAATAATTGGTATTAAAAGTATCCCCATGCAATGACTACGCCTAACCCCCCAGCATACAGGCAATAATCCAATGAATGTGGCAATTAGTAATATTAATGCACCCATCAACCCAGTAAATAGAATTACAAGCAATACAATCAATATAATAGTAAGAGCAATCAATGTTGTATATGGAACATTTCCAAAATGTTTAGCAAATATTTTTCCAATTCTTAGTGTTAGAAAATATGACAAAGTCCCACCTAACAATAATGCAATTAACAAATAAATCAGATTAATTGGCATCATGATAGATGTCCATTCTTCAACAGCCATGAGTTCCATTGCCGCAAGAGTTGCACCACTTCTAGACCTAAGGATAATAAACAGAACTACGACAACAAAAAAAGCACAAGCAGTGTTTACTGCAGAAAGCGTAACAATTGTCTGTCTTTTACTTGATACTCCACGTGCATTCATCGCAAGAATTGTCCCAGTGGCTGAAGTAATACCAGGTATAATCGAAACTAGAATCCCTGCTAAACTACCTGTTATTACCGAAAAAATGGTTGTTTTTTTAGTTTTTTTATCAAGTTTAAGCGTTTCGATGTTTTGTTTAGGTATAACAGGTTTTGTTACTAGAGAAGTTAAGAGAGTTGGTGTTCCAAAAAGCCCAGCAAGAGCAGGGAATAACACAGGTGCAGACAAACCTATCGGTGACTTTAAGGGAAAATCAAGTATTATTAATCCAAAAATTCCAGATAGAATAAAAACAAATGTAGCAAATAGCATCCCGACTAATGATGGTGTTATGCCTCTTGTTCCGAAATCGTTAATCTTTGCTTTCTCGGTTCCTATCATAAGTATCGATATTGCAAGTAGCACCCATAACATGATATTACGAAGTGTAGAATAAAAAAACAAGGGAGATCCAATTAAAAAACGGATTGGGTAAAGAAGAATGAAACAAAATATAATTGCTCCGTAGCTTCCCAGCGCTGATAAAGATACTGCTTCATAACCCTTTCCCTCCAATAAAAGAGAGTGGGCTGGAAGAACGGCAAGTGCCGTATCTTCATCAGGTGCACCAAGGACAGTAGCTCCGAAAGTATATTTTGAAATTACAAAACCGAACCAAAACTCATTTTTCAACCAAACTTAACGACTTATTTCAACATCAAAACAGCACAAAAAACGAAAATACAAACCAAAACAGCTTTCAAAACTAAAGAATAAGAGATAGAAACCTAGTCAACACTAAAACAAATAGAAAAAACATCCATAAAAAAATCATATTTGTCAACCTCCTGGATCAATTGTGTAAAGCATCGTCCCGAACAACTTAGAAGTTATCAAATGATCCTCTTCCACCGTACCAAACAACGCAAGCCAAAGGAGCACATCTGCCAATATCCACAGATTATACAACAGAATTGCAAACATGAAATAAAACAGTCTGATATAGTAATTCTTAGACGTCGTCTTAGGAAGATATGAATGCTTCTTAACCCTATACGAGGTTTCTATCCCCCATCTTTTCCCATATAACTCGAACAAGTATTCAAGCAGATCCACATCTTTATTGTCATAATCTTCATTAGTAGCAAATACTCGTTTGACTTTCTTTCCATCCTTGAGTGTTTCTTCAACTATTACCAGGTTAAGTTTTACATCTTTTAGAATAAAACCCGTGATCACACTTGGTGCAGGAGTTACCTTTAGCAGTTGCCGTACGTTATATTGCCGTATCCCAGGCATAAGATACTTCAAATGAAAAAGTTCAAAAGCTTTTATTGATTTAGAGTCAAAGAACCCACGGTCAGCATAAACCTGTTTGATCTTTATTCTCTGGAGAGCATAGCTTAGTAGTTTACGGATGAGTTTATCTTTATTCATGTTGTCCAATGCACTAACAGGCAATGCCAAAAGCGTGAAACGTTTCCCTGCTTCAACTATGTTGATGGTGATGAACTTATAGCATTTAGCCGTCCCACGATCTGGTTCTTTTCCGACTACCATAAGACTAGATTTATCTCCGTAGAAATACCATTCCGTAAAATCAATAGCGACATCGTATCGTTTCCGTATGTCAAACAGATTATTCTGTTTGGCCATATCCCAGACAATTTCAAAAAGAAGGGTAAACATCCTATGTACATCTTTATGGTCTGGGTAGTTCTTCAAATGATAAAGCAATGTATCTGCATCAGGGCAGCCCGCGAAGGGTCGTAGTTCTTTGAATGTTTTATTTCCGTTCTCTGCGAAATCCCTTGTCTGCCCCATGTGTATCAGGAGATCAATGAACTGGTTCTTTTTGTAGAGTGTATTGTTTTTCATGTTCAGATTGATGAACGGGGCAAACCGTTTTTTGAATAGCCTAGCGATTTCTCTGGCTTTGTCTCTCCTCTGTTGGTATTGGTTTCGTTTCTTTGTCTTCTTTTTAGGTTTCTCTGGTTCTAAAGTTTTAACATCTAGTAGGATGCCGAACTTTTCTGATATTTCTTCTATTTTTGATACGGCAAAGTCAATCAATTCTTTTGTATTATCATCAAGAATGCGTTTTAAAAAATAGCTTATCATTGTCTGATCTGGGGTCTGGCTGAAACCCAATTTGAATTTATCCTTTGGATGTCTTTTCAGGTATCTAACAAGTTTGGTCTGAAGTCTAATTCCCTTCAGCTTCTGGTATAAAACGAGTTTAAATAGTGATTCGTAGGAGAACTTTATTTTCCTGTAGGAAACACGTTTGAATAAATCTAATTCTAACTTATTGAGGAAATCAGCTATGCTGATATTCTCCTGTTTTTGGATTATTTCAAATGTCTTATATATCTCCTTTTCAATATGTTTTTGGGAGATAACTCTTTGACTACCAGTCATATAGTTGTTTCCTGCCAAGGGGGAGCTCAACACTACCCTTGGCTATACTTTTACCTACACGTAGGTATTGTATTGTGCATATATAAAGTTTTAGGTAAAAATCTATGTATATTTAGAGGTAGAAACTATTATATAATTGGATACCTATTTAGCATAGATATTATGGGTGAAAAAACAACCTTGACAAAAGCTTCTTCTCAAAGCGAATCATTAAGAACAACTGTCCCAGCTGGTATTGTAAGTCATTTTGATTTAAGAGAGCAAGATCAATTAGATTGGAATATCGAAGTTAAAGGAGGGAAGTTAATTATAGTCATCAAACCCCTACATCAAAAAAGACTGACTGAGTATAAAAAGAAGTAAAATTGCCGTTATCACAACAGAAGCTCGTTGAAAGTGAAAACGAATAACAAATTTATCTTGGAATGGCTGCTGATGCGTCTATTGCCATTCTCTTTAAAAACTCCTTTTTCCGACTCGGCCAATCTGTTTTATCGTCTTGGTATGCTTTTTTAATTTCTGGAATGATTTCTGTATAGATATAAGTTAATTTTGATAAATTGTCCTGTCTATTGTCTTCTAAATTAAGATATTCAGAATCAGATGCGTAAAATTCTGTGCAACCGTCTGAGCAAATAATAAATTCAAAAATATGACTTTTAAAATCTAATTTCAATCCAATTCTTTCAAAAGGTCTATTCTGACACATACTATATTTCAATTCTGTTAGATATTTTGGAAGGTCTTTACCTTCATATTTCATAGTTATTGGAACTTTTGCATTTCCTTCTATAAGGTATGCGTCTCTTATGAAAATGTTAGAATTTATTGTTTGTTTTTTTTCAAAAAATCGATATAATATCCAATAAATCAAATCAGAATGTATTTGCAGATCTGTTGGATTTTTATCAAAAACAAATCCGTATTCTGAAAAAGGGTTGTTTTTCAGATATTGATTTATAGCATAATCAACAACGTTTTGATTATTTGCCGAAACTAGGGCATATAGCTTATTTCCTTTTTCAAAAAATACAAAGTCTAGAGTATCATATCGATATTTGATTTCTACTGGCAGTTCGTCATAAACAGATGCAGGTAATCTCCTTTTCAATGTTGTAACTAATCTATGTTTGACTACTGTACAAGGCAATATTGCTTTTTCATCTGAGAATTTTAAACTACATATCTCAGAATCAGAATCAATATCCTCCCTAGCTGTTTGAAAACTTAACCATCCATCTGATGGAATATTACTGGGATCAAATTTTCTCTCATTTAAAATTCGAGAAATAAATGGCAATTTTTCACTATCAGGGTTTTCTGCATTTAATTTTAATGGCGTTACACGAAACGAATCTCCAATAAACCTTGTCATATAAATACAAATTCATATTTTATATATAAGTATGACGGAACATTTTATTCAGAACGAACCGTTAATTTCTCACTTCTTAATTTTATAAAAAAGAATAACATACGAGCGAAGAGATTCGAATCAGTACTACACTTTCTTTGAATTATCACAGATATTTTAGTACACTCTGGCCTATTTCCACTAATTATCTTTAACGAATACAGATTGATTTCAGATAAAGAGTTTATGCTGAAGGACGGATATTCCTCAATATAAGTTATTGACGAATAATTCAGATCTATATTGATTGCTTCCCTTGGATGCCAATATATTTGATAAAAAAGTTTATCACTATACTTCTTACATGAGAAATTAAACATTTTTCTGGTTAAAAAAGAAAAATTTCGGTCGATATAAAGATTTAAATTTACCGCTCTTCGAGAAGGACTATCACCAACCAATATAACTTCTCTGCGCTTCGAATGAAATGAACATTTGATATTAGGAAGAGATATGTGATCAATAATCAGAAATGCAAGAACAATTATTATCAATGTAAAAGCCTGTTTAATTATTTCATTTTCAAATTCGAAATAATCAAAAATAGGATTAAGAAGGAACAGAGCAAAAACAAATAAAATGAAATATAATAGTTCTTTTAGATGGCCAGGGGATTCTCTTTTTTCTCCCATTTTCACCTCGGAATCAAATGGGAAAAAATACGTTCTAGTAGATTTTTAATAACTCTTGAACGTGAAATATTTGTCTCCGACCAAATCATTCCACTTTCATAAAAAATTATTTCAGTTGACCGATAAAGCACTTCGATACTTTTTATAAGGATGTGGTTATCTCCTATGATTCTGGTACATCGTTCATATTCTCGATTTCCAATTGCTTCTTCTAACTCTCTTTCAATTTCTTCGTCTTCTATTTCCTCCGTTCTAATTCTTTTTATTCTTAAATTAAACTCTCTAGCATTTGTTAATATGTGATTAAAATCAACATTTTTTATCATCAAATACCGTAATTTTAATGATCTTGTTCTCTCATCAAATGTAGATAAATCTTGAGGGCGAATTTTTAAAGCTAATAACATCAGCTGCTCTCTTGGATTTAATAAAATAGAATCGAGCCCCCGTCTTTCAATGGAAGGGACTACTTCGTCAACACCAGCGGTTGGTATAGCTAACTGATAGTATGCTGAACCATTAGGCATAAACGTCTCCCTTCTTTGAGGTTAGTAATAAATTATATTTAACAATTGCCATCGTATTATATCCCATCCTCTTCATAAAAACATAATTGGCAGCTCTTAATTTGTTAAAAATATTTTGTTTTTTAATTTTCATCTTTTTTTGGTACAACAACATATATCTCCCTTCCTATCAATTCTTTGGGTAAAGATACTTTTCCACTTGTATCATTATTTTTTAATACTCTACGTAATAAGACGCGGTTATAATCAATTCTCTTTAATGTTAATGAACCGTCAATTTTTAAATCATTCTTCATATAAGCTCTCCAATAGTATAGACTATTAATAAACTATAAATAGTCTATTATTTATAAGGTTTTTGTAACGAAAAAAGTTTATGCTGTGAATTACTCTTTACACTAAGAAAAAAGGTAAAGCAAGATCGTGGTATCTAAAATGATAAAAAGAACATTTTTAGATTTCAGCCATCCAGAATATATTAACCAAAATTTTAATGGAGAAATTGATAATATTATAAAAAGTTTAAATGTCGATTTTTTCGATTCTGAACTATTAAAATTAAAAAGTGATATATTAACCGAATTAGAGGATAGTGGGTTTATAGTAAACGGAGAAAAATTAGAGCATCGTCCGTCTAAGAATAATATTAGGAAATTACATCAATCTGCAGTGGAGGATATACGAGAAAAATATCGTAATAAATTAGAAAAAAAAGAAGGACAACTAATTGAATATATTGCCAATGGAAATGAAATAGATTCAGAAGATATTGAACCAAAATTAGTATATGTTGATTCTAAAACAAAATATTGGGATTTGTTTAATTATATCAAAATTCATTGGAGTATACCAATTTCTAATGGTTATGGTAGAAGACTTTGTTATGTTGTTTTTGATAAAAATAATGACAAAGTTATTGGTATTTTAGGTTTAGCAGATCCTGTTTTTAGTATAGGCATTCGTGATAGTTTTATTGGTTGGGACACTAAACAAAAAAAGATGAACATGAGTAAAATTATGGATGGTTTTGTTATAGGTTCTGTACCACCATACAATTACATTCTTGGAGGTAAACTTATAGCTTCTATGTTATTTTCAAATAAAATCCGTGAAGATTTTAGTAGAAAATATGGTGGCGCTACATCTCTCATATCAAAAAAAACTCATTCAGGTGATCTTATTTTGATTACTACTTTGTCTGCTTTAGGTAAAAGTGCCATGTATGATAGAATAAAACTTCCAAATGGGCAAAAATATATCGGTATAGGATATTCAAAAGGCTGGGGTGAGTTTCATTTCAATGGTAATATTTACGAGCATATGAGAAAGTTAGTATTAGATAAAGAAGGAGCTACAAGAAAAAAGAAAGAATGGGGAACTGGCTTCAGAAATAAGAGAGAAGTCATTGACAAAGCACTTAGGTTGTTAGACCTCCCAAGAATTTATAGTAAACATGGTATTAAAAGAGAGCAATTTTTAATACCGCTAACAAAAAATTATAAGGAAGTTTTAACAAAAAATGAAAAACCTAATTATTATGATATCTCTCTCGAAGAGATATCTACTTTTATGAAAAATAGATGGGTCATTCCAAGATCAAAAAGAAAATCAGAATACAAAAATTGGAAAAGAGAAAATTATAAAATTTGGATGTAATACTTTAACTGTTAACATCGTCTTCTTCTTGAACCTCAATATCTGAAGGATCTTCCATCTGTGATAATAATTTTAGTTTACTAAGAAATTTGAAATGAAGAGCAAATGCCTCACCCTTCGCATCTTTAGCCAGATAGTTTTCTTCATCACAATATTTTATTTCATCTTTATTAAGTTCATAATAAAATTCTTTTGCAACAAATCTATCATTCTCTGCTTTTATACCAGATTTATTAACAAACTCCCCATACTTTTTAACAATGGTTAATAGAATTTTATTATCTGCATTTACCCTATGCAAAATATTTCCAAGTAAATTATGACTTTTTTGTATTTCATCTGATTGTTTTGGTTCAGCAATTTCTTCAAAGTTTTTTATTTTTACAGGTAAAACAAAAGGTTGATGCGAGGTCCACATATACGCCTTCCCTTTAATTGGTTCACTTAAAATTTGGGTTAAGATGTCTTCTGAATAATGTGCGTTAGATTTTTGAAGAGTCTGAAGATCATGTTTGCTTAACAAATGAAAAACATAGAAATTGTCAGATTGGCTGAGTATTTCCATTGGTATACTTCCTGGTTGTTGTGTAATAAAAATTCCTCCTAGTGAATATTTTCTTCCTTCTTTTGCAAGTTCTACAAATTTTGCAACATTGGAATTGTGACCTAAAACAGATTGAGCCTCTTCCATAACAAAAACTGCTTTTGTTAGTTTACCCTCTCCGCCTGTAAATTTACTTTGATTCTTATTGAAGAAGAACCCGACAATCATCGAACAAAATTTTAATGCATTATTGGAGTCCATAAGTGAAATATCAATAATTATAACCCTTCCATCTTCAACTGCATTTTGAATTAATTTTAATAAATTTGAATCAGGGTCATGTAATTTTATAATAGGATTTATCAAATTATTTTTTATTGGTTGAGTTCCTTGATCACTTTTTTGATTTGCATCACCTTCTACAATCCTTTTTATTTCATTATTATCTGCTATCCACTTATCTTTATAAAGCAGATCAACAAGTTCATTCCATTGATTTTGAGTCATACCCATTAGTTTACTAAAAAAAATCGTTTCATGTTTTTGTTCATTAACTAAGATTGGGATGATGAAATTTGGATGGAAATTTTTCAAATTAAATTTCAATTTAGTGTAAACATTAGGTTTATCTCTTAATGCACCACGGTTTGTAATAAGGATGCATGGAGTTTTATCCATAATTCCTGGTCTATTTTTTGCATCGGTAAGAGCATATTCGCCTTCAGGATCAAATATTACTAAACCCCCATATGATGATTCCCACTCTGTGGAAATCACTTTCATTAAGTTACTTTTTCCATAACCTGCTCTAGCAAAAATAAAGGTTCTCTGAGAGTTTAAATCATCCAACTTAAAATGTATATTTATATCGTTATCCATCCAGTATTTTCCTACCTCAATTCCTCGAATTTGATCTTCTAATGCTTGATTGCAGATTTGTTTTGTTTTATTTGTATCGGGACAAGTTACTTTACTTGTTATATGTGGTAATTCTCTAATTCCCGGGATAAATTTATTTGTGTTTTTGTTTATACTTCCTAATAGTTTTATTTTAACCATATAGCAAATTTTTTTATTTTTAATATCTTGTCCAATCGCTTCAGGTGTTAATGCTACGTCAGATAACCATTTTTCACCCATTGGTTGAACAAGTTCACCTCTAGGAGCATAATCCATTATTCTAGCAACAATATGTGAATCGACATTATCAATTAATATAAAATTTCCCATAACTGGTTTAAAGCTAGTTTGATAAGGAGCTATTAACTCTGCTACATATTCATACGTTGAGCTTTGTAATCCAATAAATACACCAACAATCTCTTCTACAGGCATTATATTCCCCCAAGACTCCCTTTATTTACTTTCTCTTTTAATAAATTATAATCTCTAATCTCTTTTTTAATATCCTCTGGTAAACCTTCTAAGCATAAATCCATTATTTTATCTCTAATAATTGATGCGGTAAAACCAATTTTCACAGCCTTTTCATGGGCCCTCATAACAGTTTGGGAATAACCTAAATTCGGATAAGAATACATAGAATCTTTTATTAAATGACCAAATATCTCATCAATTTCTCTGCTATTGTATATAGGTTTATCATCATTTAAATTATATGGAATTTCAGTTGTTACAAGTAGATTACTATATGGAGATAATTTAGCAACGTAAAGCCTTCCGAGAGCATAATCTAACGGTTCTCTTTTAGCTTTAATAAGACCGTGGCCACTCCATGTATAAGCCATTAACTCCAAATCTAATGGGATTTCAACAAATCCTGTTTTATCTAATGGAAATATTTTTTCTAGATGTAAAGCTGAAGAAATCATTGAAAGTAATTTCGATCTTTTTGAAATACCGACTAATTTTGTGTTTTTATTATTTTCAATAATTTTAATTAAATTTGGAAAAAACTCAGCTTTTAATGATTTAGTTCTTAAAAGACCGTCTTTCATAATTAAAAATTTATCTCTATTTGAATCTCTGACGATTTTTTCAAATATACAAGCAAATTCTGCTAATTCCATCACTTTCTTAGGATCGTTATAAATTTCAGAGATATCAGTAATGCTATTTTTATTAAAAATTTTTAAGAAATCTTTTATCGTAGGTATTTGATTAATTGAATCGAAGTCTTTATCGTCCATTTCTATTCCTTTTGGCATTACAAATTTTAATAATGTATTTTCATTTGAATCTGCTATCTCTACATACTCAATTTCGAAGGGATCGAAATCTATATTCATTTTACCGCCATCGATTGCTTTATAAGATACACATGAATAGTGCCCAACTGGATCAACTGGTATAAACTTTAATTGTTTCACAATTCTTCTAATACGTTCAAGTTTTTCCCTTTGTTTTTCTATTGCATTTTTTAAGTTATGAACGTCGTGAATTTGGACTGTATCCATTTTCCTCCCTCGTTAAAAGGTAATTTTGTAAGAAATGTCCCATTAATAAATGTTCTTTAATGATATTGAATTGCTTTTTAGCAGAAACTATTTAATTTTATTTCGAAAGAACTATACCCACAACCTACATTATTTCTTTGAATCGCATGGTGGAGGAAAATACACTTTATTATGGAGATAACCTAGATATTATAATACGATACATTGAAGATGAAAGCATAGATCTTGTCTATTTAGATCCACCATTTAAAAGCAATCAAGATTATAATGTCTTATTTTCTGAACAAAATGGTACACAAGCTGCAGCTCAAATTAAAGCTTTTGAAGACACATGGCAGTGGGACCAAACAGCTGCTTTAGCTTATCAAGAAATTGTAGAAAACAGTCTAGAAAATGTATCACAAACTCTTCAAGCCTTTAAGAAAATGCTAGGAAGCAATGATATGATGGCATACTTGGCTATGATGGCTCCTCGATTAATTGAACTTAGACGTGTGTTAAAACCAACTGGCTCAATTTACCTTCATTGTGACCCCACTGCAGGTCACTATCTTAAAGTTTTAATGGATTCAGTATTTAAACCTGGAAATTTTCGAAATGAAATAAAATGGTATTACTATAATAAAATGCATGATCGAAGAAAAAAGATGTTTCCACGTGCAACAGATACATTGCTATTTTATGTTAAAGATGTTAATTCAGATTTTACTTTTAATCAACTAAAAGAAAAACGTGATAAACCTGTTAAACAACTCCTTCGAAAAAAAGTAAATGGTAAAATGGTTAATGTCAAGGATAAAAACGGTCATGTAGTATATCGTTTAAAGGATGATAGAACGATAGATAATGTTTGGCGTATAGCCTGCTTGCAACCAGCATCACCAGAAAAACTTGGCTATCCAACACAAAAACCAATTCAGTTATTAGAAAGAATAATTGAAGCCAGTACAAATAAAGGGGATTTAATACTCGATCCATTTTGTGGATGTGGAACAGCAGTTATAGCTGCTCAAAAATTAAATCGCAGATGGATTGGAATCGATATTACGCATCTTGCGACCTCTCTAATCAAACATAGATTAACAGATTCATTTGGAAAACAAGCGAGATATGAAGTAATAGGTGAGCCAATTACGTTATCTGGGGCAAAACAACTCGCAGATGAAGATCCGTTTCAATTCCAATGGTGGGCCCTTGGATTAGTGGGCGCACGACCAGTTGAGCAGAAAAAAGGAGCAGATGCAGGCATAGATGGAAGGCTTTTTTTTCATGAAAAAATAAATGGTAAAACAAATCAGATTATTTTTTCAGTTAAATCTGGTCATGTTCATGTTAACCATGTCAGGGATTTAAGAGGAGTAATAGAAAGAGAAAAGGCGGAAATTGGATTATTAATTACTTTAGAAAAACCCACTCGACCCATGGTTACAGAAGCCGCTGATGCAGGATTTTATTATTCCCCGTTATATGATAAAAAATATGCTAGAATACAAATTTTGACTATTGAAGAATTGCTTGATGAAAAAACTATTGATTGCCCTCCAACTAAACGAGGTAATGTAGTCAAGACGGCAGAGAGAATAAAAATTCAGAAAGGAAAACAAAAACAGATAAGAGATTGGAATAGATTTAAGCCTTTGTGATTTTCCTCAACTTTTTCTATCAGGCATCTAGGGTTGGTTTTTTAAAGAAAGAGATGTTATGAAATGTTAAGTGATATGGTCTTAGAAGATGAAATTAGATATTTGGGGAAAAGAAGAATAGAAATAGTTCCCGTTGAGCATAAACCAAGAACTAAACCAAGAACAGAAAAAGAACAATTTAGGGATTATTTGTCTAGTGGATTAATACATAAAACATTCAAAGAATGGTTCAATGACCACAAAAAAGATTATGGTTCAAAGCATTTTAAAATGTTAGGGCAATCAAGACATCTAATAAAAACTTTTGAAGGAAATTTCTCAGATAGATTTTTGTATTTTTTCAGACTTTGGAAAGATAAAAAATACAGTGAACTTGATAACTTATTTATAGTTTTTAAAGAAGCTTTGGAAATTAAAATTCGTAGTGTTAAAAAATATAAGAGAAAATATATAACGGCTGAATTCAACTTACTTGTATTAGATAAACGTCTCAAGAATAGATATTAACCTGGCAATTAGAACTCTATTTTATCTAAATTACACTGAAACCTCTTTTTTCAACATCTTTTTATCCTCACGGGGTTGGTTTTTTAAAGAAAAACATGTTATAAATTAAATTCTTAGACAAACATTTAAATTGAACTATTATATTGCATTCTCATAAAATTCATATTTTGGAGGAAAGGCAAAATGAGAAAAAAAATAGTAGGTATATTTGTTTGTGCGCTGTTGATTGTCAGTAGTACTCCACTCTTTTTCAAATCTACACAGGTAACCGCTGAAGAGCCAAATTCTGGCTTTATTATTGCCACAGGAGATTTAGGAGGACGAAGCACCTCAGGGAAATTAGCGAGGACATCTGATGGTACGCTGCATTGTGTTTATCATCGTTCTGATGGATCATATTCGCAGATTTATTATTCTAAATCACTTGATGGTGGTGAAACATGGAATGAAGAACCTCTAACCTCAGAAAGTTATGACCAAATGTATCCAAGTATAGCTGTTGATAGTTATGATATTCTTTATGTCGTTTGGCAAGGATGCTATGCTGGGTCACCGATTTATTCGCAAATCTGTTATCGAAAATATGATGGAGGATGGGGTGCAATAGATTATATCACCTCAGATTTAGATTGGGACCACAGAAATCCCGATGTATCAGTAGACGGTAATGATTACCTGCATGTTGTATTCCAAAAAGTAGATTATATAGGAGGACCATGGTGTCCAAATGGATGTGGACCAGCATTTTATACAAACAACATCCAGGGTGATTGGAATAACCCAGATAGAATCGGTGAGGGCGCAGAATATAACGATGTTTTCCCATCAATTTCTATTGGTCCTGATAATTATCTGCATGTTGTTTGGGATGCTGGTGGATACCGCAACTATGATTGTTGGCATCCTGCATATCGAAGGAACGATACTATTAACTGGGAGCAGGGCAAATCTTTTCCTTGTTATGATGGATTCCCATCAATAGCGGTTGATAGTGCAGGGAATGTCCATAACATTGTCAAATATTATTATGGATCAAGTGGCATACTTTATAGGATGAGAGATAGTACGGACTGGGTACTTGAAGAAATTGTTCAAGGGCTAGTGCCAACGTATGTCGCTAAATTCCCATCGATTTCAACTGATAGCAATGGTTTTCTTCATGTTGTTTGGAATGATAATGGAAACATTAACTATTGTAAAAAAACGACAAGTTGGTCAGATATAGGTACAATTATAGGGGATACTGATTCAACTGCTCCAAAACTTATCTGGGCATATCATCCAGATGTTAATGGAGTTAGAACAAATGTGCCGAAAAATGGGTTTGCTTTTGCCTGGAACGATGGTCCAATAATCAAATTCTATAAGAGTGATGATTTAGAGTGGGATGGTGAAGATCAGCTTCCAGAAGTTAAGATAACAATCTCGTTTACCGAGCCAATAATTCCCACAGAAAGCAGAGTCGAGAATGGCAAGATCTTATATGAATCGACATTAACGATTACTTCTACAAATATTCAAACTGGTAATCCCGTAATTGGTTTATCTATTGAAGTGCACTCTGATAGAGTAGAAGACACTATCATCCAACCATCAGAACCTACTAATGATAGAGGGGAGACAAAGGCACGTATAGAAACTCGGGAGAAAGGTATTGCCGAAATTACAGCTTCTACAAACGATGCTGATGTCAGTTCTCTGCCTACTGAGATCGAATTTGGTACCGCTAATTATGAAAAAGATTTCCGTATTACTGGTTATATTATTGCAGATGAAAATGATTTTAGTGGTCCTACTGTAACCGATCCTTGTGGATTAACTGGAACGTATTACCGAACATTTTTGTATTCGAGGAGAGGGGTATTAATGCAAGGATCTGGGCGGACGAGTGATGGTAGATATATTCAAATAGATTGGTTATTAGGAGACCCTCAAGGAGTTAATACATGTTTCAGAGAAGTAGATTTTCCAACAACTGCTTCGGGAGATCCTCTGGAGCCAATGGTGACGATAGCAGCTGATCCAAATATTATCCCATTGGGTAGTGATGTCTTTATTGAAGGTATTGGAACTCGTACAGCTCAGGATACTGGAGGGGCGATCACAGGCTATTGCATTGATGTTTATGTAGGAATTGGCCAGGCAGCAATGGACGATTGGGAGAATATACTACATTCAACAGTCATATATTTAGATCCATAGATATTCTTAGAAGTAGACATAAAACCATAACATGACAAAGAGATAACTATACACTTCTTTGACCTGAGATATAGTAAAGCCATCTCAATTAGTTGTGATCATAATATATGTCTCAAAAATAATCCGTTTCGAATACCTTTTTATACTGCAAGTTTCGCTTTTTCAATCATGGTTGGTTTTTTAAAGAATTGATTGTTTTTAACTTGTAGTTTGGGGTTAGATTATATGAAATTGCATATCAAGAAACACCTTAGGGGATTGGACAAGGATAAGTTAGAACCATATATGAAATTTATCTTGGGCGGGTTGCTACCAGCTATGGTTCTTCTCTTTGGCCAGTGGATATTGACTTGGAATTTTTTGTTTTTTGTTGCCTTAATCGTTTCTATATTTATTTTTATTATAACGTCTTACTTTTATTTAACTAAAAGAAATATAGATTATTCTGAGATCAAGTTCTAAACGAATAACCTCTTTTTCAACATCTTTTTATCCACAATAAAAATCTATGATATGGGGATTGGGTTTTTAAATGAAAACAATATTATAAAAGTGTAATTTGAGGCTGTATGTCATGAAAGAGGATAGCTTAGAAGTCTTATTGACTGAGTACAATTCTTTGAGAGATGAAATCAAGATGGTTCATCGCCTTCAAATTAAAATATATGCAATAATTCTTTCAGCCCTAGGTGTTGCTTATGGCATTATATTTTCTCGTGTAGAGTTACATATCTTAATCTTATTCATCCCCTTTTTTCTTATGCCATTAGGTCTTAAAATGCAACATTTCAGTTATGGAATAGATATTCTTGGAGAATATTTGGTTGTACTGGAGGAACAGATTAGTAAAATAATGCCAAAGGATTGGACGGGGTGGCAGAAATTTTGGAAAAAAAGAAGAAATAGTAAAATCGAAAAATTTTATGATGGTTTGTCTAAAGGAGTTCTATTCATTGTAATACCTGTGGTTGTTGCTATTGGCTATTTATATTGCTATGGGTTAGAAAATACTTGTATTCCATTTACTATTGAGAAAAGGAATTCTTTGCTATGGTTTTTAGTTATTATAATTATTATTTGTGTTTACATAATTGGTAGAACAGTGATAAAAGCACTTGATCGGGAAAAATAT
>JAUWIE010000102.1 GCA_030605515.1 Thermoplasmatota archaeon | reverse complement strand
AGTAAGAAGTGGTTAACTTGTAGCCTGTGTGGTGTGAAAGTTAAATCGACAAATATGTCGAACCATATGGCTAAAATGCATCCAAAATAGTCTACAAAGCCGATTGGACGTGAATTTCACCCCAAAGGGGTGTTTTGTTCTCAGATTGGCGCTCTTTGTATACAAACACTTAAATAATATTTCTAACAATATTAATTATAGGAATAACTAAAAATTATTAAAAGAGGTACTTGTAAATGCGATTAAAACATAAAAAACTAGTTTTTTCTATTGTTCTTATTTTAATCCTTTTATTTAGTAGTTTTAATGTTATTGGTTTACAAAATTTTAAAAATGATAATAAATCTGATAAATATGATTTAGTAATTATTACTCCTAGAAGATTTTATCTTAAGCTTTTACCGCTTGTAAACCATAAAAATAACAATGGTATTCAAACTCTAATAAAGACAACTGAAAATATATATCTAAAATATGAAGGTAGAGATAAACCGGAGCAAATAAAATTCTTCATAAAAGATGCTATTGAAACACATGGAATAGAATATGTTCTTCTAGTTGGAGGTATGAAGTATTTTAAGCGGAGTTGGTATGTCCCTGTCAGATATTCGAATTTAGATGATCAAGCTGAATCTAGCTATATTAGTGATCTATATTATGCAGATGTTTATAAAAAAGTAGATGATAAACTAGTGTTTGATGATTGGGATTCTAATGGTAATAGTGTTTTTGCTGAATGGAATAGCCAACATAAAGATGTTTTAGATTTAATACCTGATGTGTGCGTTGGTAGGCTTGCATGTCGAAATCGATTTGAAGTTGACACAGTTGTAAAAAAGATAATTAATTATGAATCAAATACTTATGGTAAAGAATGGTTTGACCGGATGGTTCTTGTTGCGGGTGATACGTTTCCATCACAAGATAGTTTTTATGAAGGGGAGATTGAAACAAATTTTTCAGCAAGCTTTATGAAACCCCTTGGTTTTGATATAACTCGACTATGGACTTCTACTAAGATGCTGAATGATTCTGGAGATGTCATTCGGGAGATTAGTGATGGTGCGGGTTTTGTTCATTTTGTAGGACATGGTGATCCTTCGATTTGGTCAACATATGCGCCTAACAAGGGAGATGAGTTTATTGATGGTCTTAGTATTTTAGATGTAAGTTTGTTAAATAATGGTAATAAACTCCCTGTTTGTGTTATTGGTGGTTGTCATAATAGTCAGTTTGATGTAAGTCTTCTTAACATTCTTTTTGGTCTAAGGGAAGAAGGTCTAAAATATTTTGATGAAGATGAAGGCTCATTTTTTAATTATAATTGGGTTCGTGAGTGTTTAGGCTGGCGGATTGTTAGTAAAAGAAATGGTGGAGCTATTGCTACTATTGGAAATACAGGTGTTGGATGGAGGACGCTTGGTGAGGACTGCTTTGACGATCAAGGTGGATGGATTGAATCCAGATTTTTCTATTGTTATTCGCAGGGTAATAAAACTTTAGGTAATGCACATAGTCAGGCGATTACTGATTATGTTAACACTTTCAAGGTAAATTCCTACTATACAGATCGTAAAACAGTTGAACAATGGGCGCTTCTTGGAGATCCAAGTCTAAAAATCGGAGGATACTCTTAATAGTTTACACGATTTTTCTCTTCTTGATAAAAATAGGCTTAAATATAAACAGGTGATTCTCGATTTTAGGAGCACAAAATGCATAAAATAATGTTTACAACAGTAACAGTTTTATTATTTACTACTGCTCTTAGCGGATGTGTAGAGGATAATGATGTAACTAAGGTTGGTTTCCTCCAAAAACTAATCGACGATGCTTCAGAAGGAGACATTATAAATATTCCAAGTGGAACTTATTATGAAAACATAGTTATTGATAAATCAATCTCACTTGTTGGCAAAAGTAAAAGTAACACAATTATTAATGGTAACAATAACGGCTCTGTTGTAAATATAACTGCTGATGAAGTAACTTTAACTGGTTTTACTATTCAGAATAGTGAAATGGTTTATACTAAAGCTGGTATATATGTTTCTTCGAGCTACAACAAAATATATGATAATATCATTGCTGACCATAATTACAATGGTATATATCTGAAAAAATCCTCAAATAACGATATTTCAAATAATATCTTTTCAAATAACACACGAGGCATTTATATTGTAGATGGATCAAATAATAACTTTGTTTTTGGTAATTCTGTTCAAGATAATAATGAAGGAATTCATCTTGAAAGGTCATCAGATAATAAAATTAAGAATAATCATTTATTAAGCAATAATAATTATGGAATCTACGCGGTTTCAAGTTCAAATGATAATATTATTTTTGATAATACTGTAACAGGAAATGATTGTGGTATACATATTCAACATTCAAATATAAATACTGTTACAAAAAACACGATAAATAATAACAATAAAGGACTCTTGTACTGTTGCAATTCAAAAAATAATGATGTGTATAATAATTCATTTATTCAAAACCGTGAGTATAACGCTGAGGATATAAAAAATGAGGATATTAAAAAAAATCAGTGGGATAATGGCATTATTGGTAATTACTGGGATGATTATATTGGTATTGATGAAAATGGTGATGGCATTGGTGATATACCATATAATGTGCCAGGTGGAGATACTTTAGATCATTATCCGTTAATGAATCCTTTCCAATAAATAATAAAAACGTTCAATTAAAATTTTTTATCATTGTTGACTTAGTAATTAAATATAAAAAAATGAGCGCCCCGGCCGGAATTTGAATCCGAGTCCCGAGCTCGACAGGCTCGGATGATAGGCCACTACACTACCAGGGCAAAATCAGGTTATTTTTGTAAGGAGTAAACAAAACTCCTTCTTTAATCTTTTTCTACCTGATTTTTACATTTATGAACGTTTAAGCCAAAAAAAGAATCCTGCTACTATTACTATAAATGCAATAATTGCAATGATTGGAGCAAGAATGATGATAGGAATATCTAATATGTTATCAATTAAACTCTTTGCTTTATCATCATTTTTCCCATTTTGATTTATTTTATATACAATACTAGCATATGTTGAATGTGTAGATGTGTATCCATCATTATCTGTTACTGTTAAATTAACTGTGTAGTTCCCAGTAGTAAGATATATATGGCTAGGTGATACACCTGTTATTGAACTTCCATCACCAAAATCCCAGTGATATAATACTATGGTTCCATTATCGGTACTTCTCGATCCATCAAAAGTTATTGTTTTATTTACTTGTCCTTTGTATGATCCTCCAGGATCTGCTATGGGGGGGTTGTTTCCTGATGATGAACTAGAAGAAATCACAAGAGTTACCGTATCTGCATCTGACCATTCGCCATTATTATCCATGACATGGAAGGATATTGTATGTATTCCAATTGATAAATCAGATTTTTCAAAATTTTGTTCTGCACTGATTACTTCATTTATATCTGATGTCCATTTATATCCCGCGATAGTACCATCTATATCAATTCCATAACCACTAAAATATACGCTATCCCCATATGTTGTCTGCTGCGGGTTTATTGAACTGATAACAGCGATTGGTTTTTGGTTTATTATTGAAATAGTTCTTGTTGCTTCTGTTGACCAATCACCGTTATCATCTTGCACTTGGAAATATATTATGTGTGCTCCAGATGATAAACTAGTTGTAGTAAATGTTGCACCAGTACTGAGCTGCCCGTCTTTATTGGATCTCCAAAGAAATGCAACAATGTCACCATCTGTATCTTCTCCCTTCCCGCTGAAAGATACAATGTCGCCATATGGTGCTATCGTTGGGCTTATCGATAGTATAGTGGCAATTGGTTTCTTATTCTTAATTTCACCTTGGAAATATCCCAGAGGATACATATCCTGATTTGAACCACCTGGTATTTCATATGGTGTATCACCAATTTTATCATCATTGTTATCGTAACCTGAGTAATCACTCCAGTAATTTCCGCCACTTGGGTAGCCATTGTCCCAATTATTATTACTATTATCATAGGCATTAAATAGTTTATTATTAAAAGTATTATGATAGATGTTATTGCTACTGCTTGAGGTTCGCATACCATAGTCATTATCTGTAATATCATTATCAAAAATATTATTTTCATTAGCGCTACCCCATAAATGAATCCCATGTAGAGCATTACTTGAGATAGCATTACCTGAAATTATATTATTTGAAGATTGTACGTTTATGCCCTTCTGATTGTTCTCAATTATATTGTTATTAATTGTATTGTCACTAGATGCTGTTAGTCCTATGCCGTTTGCATCATTGTTTTTTATTGTATTTCCACTTATAGTATTATGGTTAGAATTATAAATAAAAACACCATCACTGTCACTACTACTTTCAATGATACAATTTGTAACACTACAATAAGAGGATCCTTGAATTAATATACAGTCATTACCTGTCCCAATTGCATTTTGTATTTTCAATTCAGATATATTTACATTACTAGCTGTGATCTCTACTATATGAGTATCAGTAGATCCCTTAATCACCGTGTTTTCTCTGTTCTCACCTATAATTGTTAATCCCTTATTAATTTCAATATTTTCTTCATACGTTCCAGCATAAACATATATTGTGCTTGAGTAACTTTCTGGATCATTAATTGCATCTTGGATATATCTATATGGGTATTCAAGTGTCCCATTTCCTCCAGGTTCAGCACTAGCATCAACATAAATATTTACTCCTGTTGCATCACATATTTTAATTGGTAAAATTTGGTTTATAACTATAAATAGTTGAAAAATAATTAGTATTGTAGTAATTTTTTTCATACTCACCACGTATTAGGTTAACAAGGGAAGTAACTTATATTTTTCTTTTCTGCTTTTATTGTAAAAATTATTATAGCTTTCCCTTTTTTAAAATATAATCCTTTTCATAAAAAAATTGTAGGTAATTCGATATAATTTTTTAAACATTTTTCTTGTGAAATGTTTCCTCTAATTTAGCTAAGCATTTCTTACCAATACTTTATAAAGGTAAATAAAATTCATTTAATTTGTTGTGGTGAGAATCAATGGCAAGAGAATTTGACAGAAATATATTGATAATGTTAGTAGCTATAATGGTAGGTGTAATAATAATCACTTATTTTGCTGCAGATATTCAAAAACGAGCACAAATTGCTACCTTAACTTCCGAACATATAAGTGAAATTAGCATTATTGAGGGGAAGAATATCAACTTTACAAATAATTTCCTTCAATCATCTGTTCTATTAGATTCAGCTAGAGAAGATCGGGCTTATGGAAACTATCATTTTGATATTGCCCTTTTATTTTACAATAGCGCACTATCCGAAAAAAATAGTTCTACCTTTTCATTATATACGTCTAGAACCATTGATAATTGTACTAGTGCTATGGAAAATTACCTTATTTCACATCTAAACTTTTTAAGCGCTAAAAGCTTTTTCAATGGTACAAAAAAATACACTAATTATGAACAATATCTAGAGCTACTTGATATCTATGAGGGTTTAACTGGTTCAGGTGCAAGACTTACTATGTTAAGATATAACGCAAGTCAATATCTTAAATATTTAGCCGAAAATCTAACCCTAGTGGATGGAAATGTTGGTTTCCTTACAAATGTTACTGATTTAATGAATTTATTCAATGAAACAATGGATCTT
Organism: Thermoplasmatota archaeon; assembly: GCA_030605515.1. Classification (GTDB taxonomy): domain Archaea; phylum Thermoplasmatota; class E2; order DHVEG-1; family DHVEG-1; genus JAUWIE01. Next base: position 9,634 of record JAUWIE010000102.1, on the reverse strand, counting down.
TATGAACAAGAATCTAATGTATATAATGACTACAAGAAAGAACTATCTGAGTATGATATAAAAGGCTTTGATCCTATTAGGCATACCTATGATTCTTAGGTTAATCCTATTACATGTTCATCCCAGAAAAACATTGGACAGACTATAGGATTTTTGGTGCTGTACCACTCAAGTTCTGTAAAATCTGAAAAAGGTGCGTTAAGTTGATCACCTGTTTTAAAATCAACTAATTCATTTTCTTTTTCATATAATGAGTAGTTTATATGGTTTAACCCATTTTTTTCAATTCTTAATTTGTACCAGTTGTTACATAATGATCCGTTTGTATAATTAGAACTTAGTTGATTCCATCCTGTCGATGGATCATTCCAAAAGTAGAGTTTTAAAATCCAGTCCATTGGTAGCTCTTTTCCGTTGTGTGTATATTCAAATTTTATTTTTGCTATATCCTCTCCATTATTATTTTTAAAATCAATGTGAAGATTTGACTCTTCACTAGCGTTTCCACATGCGAACAATATTTCCCACCAGTCTAAGTCTCCATCTAGTTTAGTTAAATTGTAGTGCCAATATTGTTTGTCATCAATTGAACGTAATTGTGTTTTGAAAGATTTTGGAGTGGAATATCGATAATCTGATGCTACTTCAAAATTACCTCCATATGTATTTTCATCTGTTTCAAACCAATTAAAATAATAGAATGTTTGTGTTGCTTTTCCTCCTGCAGCGTCATCGGAGAAATCTTCTGTCACACATGATGGAGGTTCAAATACAAATACAGTTTTATTTGTTGGATCATCATCATCTGTTTCATTATCTCCATCCAGATCTATATTGTCATCTACTGAGGGGTCATCTGTGTACTCGGTTGCATCATTTGTTCCATTTTCGTTGCTATCCCAATATACCATACCCTGATTAGAAATTATAGTACCATTTGCTAAACCTTCATCTACAATTACTTCAAAAGTTAATGCAACACTGCTTTCTGATAGTATTTCACCGTTCCATGTTATCTTATTATCTTCTTCATTATATGCTATTACTCCTGATGTAGCTGTTGCTGAATTGGGTTTGTATGTTGAATTATTTGGTATAGCATCTTCAAATTCATTTCCTTCGTTATCATTCTGGTTTGCTGTTCCAATGTTACTAATTGTGATAGTATATTTCATGGTGTCACCGCATTCTAGGGGTTCTCCATTTAAAATTTGCACTGTTTTTCGTGCGATTATATCTGTTTTTTCATAACCTGAAAACATGAGGTTATCAATGAATATAGCGCTATCTAGCATATTGTCACCAGTATCTTTAATTTTAAATTCTATTGTAACTTCCTCAAGTGGTGATACAGGATGTGCTCTTGTAATAATTGCTGTAGCACCGGCATCAGCTCCAGGTGCTCTTGGTGTTGTATCAACCCAATCAACAGCATCTGGTATCCCACTTTGAGCAAATATATCAAAACCAGTGCCAGATATGTCGTTGGAGTCTAATATAAAGTCTCCACTATTAACATCTAAAACGTAGGATGTTATACCTTGTGACGGTGAATTAACTGTAACTATTAATGCATCATTATATGGTGACCCTACATATTCAGGGGATTCAGCACTAAAAAACTGTAGATCATAATATAGATAATGCATGTAGATTGGTACCTTTATAGTCATTGTTAATGTTGCTTTGTCCCTTGGATGCCCATATCTATTTTTAAACCAGGTTCCTCTCTCATCTCCAGGGTTATCTCCACCTGTTGTAACTGGGTCAGCTCCTGCGATCCCTGTGCTCAATAGCGCAAATGTTGAACCATCTGTTGGTACCATTGTTCCTAAGGAGGATAAAACAATTCCTTGTCTATGCCCGTCCCTATCTGTATCTGTATAAGAAGAGCTAATAAGATAAGATTGATTAGCAAGAATCGCAAGTGCAAGATCCTCTCCATCATATGATCCAGCACTAACTATTTCTATAGGAGATATAATGGAAACGCAAGATAATGCTAAAATCATTCCAATAAAGATTGAAATATGTTTATAACATCTATTCATTTATTCACCTCCACCATAGTTTGTTATTTCTAAAATATTGGACCATACTGGGGTATCGTCCTGTGTTCCATCGTTTGGAGTTACTATACATTGCCAGATATCACCAATTCTTGTTTCCTTAGATACAATAACACGTTTATCAGAAAAACCATCCTTTGTACACTGGAAAACCTGATTAGCTTGCTCAGGCGAGAGCACATGATCGAATGATTCAAATTCGTCAATATAACCAAGCCAAAATCTACTACTTGCAGTTCCATGTCCCAGATGAAGTCCCTCATGAGCACCAAATGGATAATTCCTGTTACCAATCTCAGTACAATTCACTCCATTACAATATAATGATAATGATTTTTCACTTGCATCCCATGTGCCAACTATATGATACCAAGTGCCACTAGTTAGGTTTTCGGTTCTCAATGCACTTTTCACTCCATCGTCACATACTCCAAAATGAATTTCGTTACCAAATTGAAAAATCTTTACAAAATTCTTATTATCTTTACGTGCTTCCATTACTACTCTCCAATCATCGCTAATATCGTCGCTATTTATCCAGAGTAAGATGGAGAAGTCGTTATTTGATATATCTTCAAAAGCACTTGGTAAATCAAATGCAATATAATCGCTTGCCCCACTGAAATGATATGCTCCTCCAACTACACCATTATCAGTCCATGTTGCACTGATAACAGTTCCATTGTTATCATTACCAGAATAATCTTTGGTATAAGAAGCATTCTCTGAATTAAATGGCATTAAAATTTCGGCAAATGACTCATCATTAACCACCCAATTGTAAATATAAGTTGATACATTAATATCTGCATCTATTGTATAATTAAAACATATTAAATCTTCGTCTATTGTATTAGTAAAAAGACTAGAAACAAGCATATACGGACCAAGTGGAACTATTCTTATTTTTCCTATTAAAATACCATCAAACAACGTTGTTTGATCTCCTGCAGAATTCTTCGAATAGACAATTACATGTAATTTTTGATTCTCAGTTAAAAGAGGCGTCTCGATATCTGGGAGAATAGCTTCTCCTATCGTCCAAGGGTCTTCTAGATTTTCATGAGAATCCGAATTAACTAAGGTTCCATCCAAGTTCCTTATCTCAATTTTATAATTAAAAAGGGCTTCTCCACCAATATGTTCTATTGTTATATATCCACTCTCTGTTACATATCCTACTAATTTTACATTATGTTCTGCTGGGGGAATATCAAGTGGGAATGTATTCAAGTATATAATCGAGAAAACAATGACAGCAATAACGATAAGTAAAATTGCACCAATTACTTCCGATACCGCATAAGAATCCATAAACGAAACGTTTTTTCTCATCTCTCCAAGTCCACATTTAAACTTCTGTTGCTTCTCTTATTTAAAATCTTTGTGTTATTTTTACATTATGTTCATTATAACACAATATTTTTTTTTAAAAAAAGAATTTGAAAACAAAAAAAGATATCAAAACAAGGATAAACCCAAATCTAATACCTGATGAAACTCTACCATCCATCATAAAACCACCTAATATACCACCACCAATACTCTGAACAATAACAAATGAAAAGAATGTATATTTTAACATGTTTTCATCGATATCCGCAATCTGTAGATTACTGCTTCCAATAGATCCACCTGAAGGCATTTGATCTTGAAGATCAAAAATGGCAGCAAATATTGTTTTATTAATTATCAATATCACCGCAAGAAACACAAAAAAACTAATGAAAATTACCATAGCATACATTGACATCTCTGCTTTTCTTTGTTGTTCAATATTTTTAACTTGATCGATTTCTTTTGCTGCAGCATTAAAAACTGAAGAAGTATTTCCACCGATTTCCAAGGCTTTATTCACTGTTATAGCCATTCTCTTTGCAGCGTTTGTATTAATTCTTTTGGCAAAGTTATCTAAGGCATTTTCTACTGATATTCCCCATGAAAGTTGAGCAGCCATTATCTGAAGTTCTGGTGTTAATTTACCATGCTCTCCCCTTGCTGCAGATTTTATAGCATCAAAAATTGTCATTCCTGATGATGTTGAACTGCTTATTTCACGGAGGAAATCAGGTAATTGTTCCTCTATTTCTCTTCTCTTTTTCTCCTTAAGATGACAGTAAAAACCTATTGGTCCAATTATAGACAGTAAACCAAATAAAAGAAAGTCAACTCCTGAAATAAAATCTTCAGAAATGCCTGTAACTCCAAAGATTGTTAATATTCCTATTAAAAATAGTAAAATGGAAAAACAAGATGAAATTACAATTATTATAAGGATGGTTTGATCTTTTTCATAGATATGTTTTAGATTATATTTTTTTTTTCTAATGAGAGTTTTCATACTGTTTCCCCCATCCCTGACTTCATCATTACATAGAACCCGAAATACGCTAGTGGTAATATCATAAATGCTAGAATATACATGAACTCAAATGATATTCCTCCACTTGTCATCCCCATAATTGAAAGGATGATAACGAGAAATAACGGGAAAGCTATAACTGTGACAACAAAGGATTCAGCCATTATGGCTAATGCCTCTAAGTTTCTCTTTCTATCAATTAGATCAGTATACATATATTTTTCAACACATCTATCAAAGTATGGTCCTAATTCACTTCCTGATTGAATGACACTTAACATTCCTTGAACGAATTCTTTAAATTTCTCAGATGGTGAGACCGTAATTGCGTTTTTCAAAGCGGTAATTGTATCGACTCCCATCATACTGATTTCTGTAGTAATTTTCTTTGCATCTTTTTGAATTTCTCCATATAACTCAATTGTTGCTAAAGTTTCAAAAATTTCTGCAGGTGAGATTCCTGCGACAGACATTGTGTTAATAAAATTTGTTGCATAAGGTAAATGCTTATCAATATTTTTACTTCTAGATTTTGCTTTTGTTTTTGGTAAACTAAGATAATATAAACCAATTCCTACTGGAGCTAAGGATGATATTATTAGGATTAAAAGCGCAGTAATATCATGTGGAATAAGTAGATATAATATAAATGTTGAAATAAATGAAGAGATAAATCCGATTAGAATGTTCATAAAAATCATTGAGTAATATTCTTGATAGGCCATACAAATATTTGCTTTCTCAAGCATCCTGTTCTTACTAGTTTCACTCATTTTTAACTGCTCAAACGTCTTTGAGAAGCGACGTCGACAAAACCTTGTATAAACAGATGATCTCACTTTTTCATTTCCTCCATCACTTTTTTTAACACCCTATCTGGGTATTTACGGTAATCTGATACGATTCTGCCTACTTCCCTATAGTCATTTATGTTATTTTTGCTCATCCAGTTTAGTATAAGACCTCTGTTTTCAAGTTCTTGATTGATTTTTTCTTCAGACCAATCATTTTGTAATCTAATATTGTTCAATATTTTACTAGTACCACTACTCTCAAATCTATCATCTGTTTTTGAAACCCAGCTGAACGGTTCCATAAAAATTAGTTGATTTGTATCAGGGTCAAGTTTAATTACCTCAGTTACACTTGTCATCCGTCTTACCATTTTCCCACCAATGTTTACTGCATTTTGAAAGACTATTATATCTAGTGATGTTAGAAGTGCTCTTGGGAGTGATATTGGCGGGTTCTCCAATCTCTGTATTAAAGTATGTATTGTACTTGCATGTATTGTGGCATATGAAGTATGTCCTGTTGCCATTGCCTGGAAAAGGCTATATGCTTCTTTTCCTCTTACTTCACCTACCATTACCACACGTGGTCTTTGTCTTAATGCTGCTCTTATTAGATCAAACATATCAATGTCTTTTCCTGTTTTATTATCTGTAGATGAAAAGCCTTTTCTTGTAGTACCTGCAATCCAGTTTTTATGTGGTAAGTTAAGCTCTCTTGTATCCTCAATAGTAATAATCTTATGTGCTGATGGAATGAACAACGAAAGAGCATTTAACGCAGTTGTTTTTCCACTAGCCGTTCCACCGCAAAATAAAATAGATGCACCGTTTTCAATAGCCATCCAGAAATATGCTGCCATCTCAATAGAAAATGATTTAAAACCAATTAGATCAACTGGGGTGAGCGGGTTTTCTTTAAACCGTCTAATTGTAAATGTTGAGCCTTTGGTAACTGTCTTTGAAAGAGTAGTTTGAAGCCTTGAACCATCCGGTAATTTACCATCAACTATTGGAGAAAATATCGATATTTGTTTACCACATATCTGAGATAGACGTACAACAAAAGAATCAAGTTCATCTGAATCATCAAAATAAATATTTGTAGTAACCTCCTCATATTTCTTATGATAGATAAACAAAGGTACATGATCACCATCGCAAGAGATATCCTCAATACCCTCATCAGCCATGAGAATATCCATCTTTCCATAACCAATAAACTCCCTAAAAATATGATAAAAAATATCATCTTTTACTTTTTGTTCTTCCTCAGAAAGCTCAATTTTATTTATTATTCTATCTACTGTTTCATTTTTTGTCTTTAGAGATTTTAGACTCGAAGTATTATTAGATGGTTTTTTTTGTGTTATACTATCAGATGCACCCTCTTTTTTCTTCTTAAATAACTGTTTTATTGTTTTCTTTTTTGTAGGCTGAGATTTTCCGCTTGATTTTTTTTCAGTTTTTTTGGATAAAAATGTTTTTTTCTTTATTTCTATTTTTTCATTATTCTTTTCAGATTTTTTCTTCTTATCTCCTTTTCTTAAAAAAGATAGGTTCATTTTTGAATGTTCTGTTGGTTTTTCTTCTTCCTCAATATAAAACTTTACATCGTTATCAATTATTATTTGCTCTAATGTTTCTTCAAGATATTTTTTCTTCTCTTCTTTATCTAGATCATATACGTTGACATCAGCAAGCATTTTAAATAAGCGAACAAGTTCGTTTTTTATTTTTAACTCCATCTTATTTAGCACAGGTTCTGAGACCTCGTACAGATATTCATTTATATCTTTATCATAAACAATCTGTCTTGTCCCAAGTTCCTTCCAGCCAAATCCTGTTTTTTCATCTATTATTTCGATATTTCTAGTTTCTTTTTGGATTAGTTTCTCAGCGGTCTCTTGTTTTTCCTGCTCTTCCTGCTCTATTTCTTCAATAAGTTCTTTTTCTTTTATTTCCTCTGGGCTCTGTGATTTTTCGACAATTTCTTTTTGTTTCTCTTTTGTTTTCCTTAATAGATCTACAGAAGTAGTCTTTTCTTTTTTATCTTTTATTTCAAGTTCTTTTTTTATTTGTTGTGTGTTTGTAAGCAGATCAACTTCAATATGTTCTTTTTCAAAGTCTTTTTTATTTTCTTGAATTTCTCTTGATTCCTCTTTTTTTTCTTGCTCTATTTCTTCAATAAGTTCTTTTTCTTTTGTTTCCTCTGGGCTCTGTGATTTTTCTCCTGCTTCTTTTTTATCTTTTATTTCAAATTCTTTTTTCATTTGTTGGGCTTTTACAAGTAGTCCTTTTGTTGATTGTTCTTTTTCAAAGCTTTTTGAATTCTCATAAAATTCCCTGGTTTCTTCTTGTTTTTCTTCAGGGCTCTTTTTTATAGCTAGTACTCCTTGCTTTTTTTGCTTTGTTTTTTCTAATAAATCTATTTGAGGGAGTTTTTCTTTTTTATCTTTTATTTCAAGTTCTTTTTTTATTTGTTGGGTTTTTGCAAGCCGTCTATCTGTTGGTTGTTCTTTTTCAATGTCTTTTGTTTTTTCAAGATTATGTTTTTTTTGTTCTGCTTTTTCCAAAAGACCCATACTTACTCACTTTTTTTTGTATTTACTTACAACTTTTTCATACAGTTCAAAATTCTTTGAATTTGCAAACTCTTCAATCACCTCATCAGGTAATTTCTCAAAAAGATCATCAATTATTGTAAGAACTTTTTTAATATCCTTGTCTAAAAGGGGGTTTTCCTCTTCTGCTACTTTTTTTCCGTGGATAAAGTGATGCATGCCTGCTGGTGGAGTTTTTATTTCTTCATCTTTCTTTTTATCTTTCTTGACCATTATTTTAAAACCAAATTTTTTCTTTGATTTTTCATGCTCTTCTTTTAATCCTTTCTCTTTTATTGCTTCTTTTGCTTCAAGCTCAATTTGTGTTAGTTTTTCCTCTTTTAAGGCTTGTTTTGCTTCAAGTATTTTCTTTCTTTCTAGTTCTATTTCCTTTTTTTCTTCAATTTTAGCTTGTACTGCCATCTCTTTTTCCTTTTCTCTTGTTTCAATCTCTGCTTTTTGCTGATCAATTTTAATTAATTTTTCTTTTTCCTTTGAATCAATTTCTGCTTTCTTTAACTCTAATTCTTTTAATCTTTCCTTCTCTTTTTCAATTCTGAGCTCTTCTTTTTTCTTTTTTTCAAGCTCAATTTGTGTTAGTTTTTCCTCTTTTAAGGCTTCTTTTGCTTCAAGTATTTTCTTTTTTTCAAGCTCAATTTTTCTCTTTTTAAACTCTTTTTCTTTTTGCTTTATTAGTTTCTCTTTTTCTATCTCTCTTTTTTCTATCTCTGCTTTTTTCAACTCAAGTTTTCTAAGTTTTTCTTCTTCTTTTAGTCTTTTTTCTTTTTCTTTTTCTTTTCTTTTTAATTCTTTTTCTTTTTCTTTTGCTTCTTTTTCAACTCTTTCAAGTTCTTTTTTCCGTTCTTCAATCTCCATTTTTGTTTTTTCAAGATCTTTTTTTGTCTTTGAAACATCATTAGCTGAATAGCTACTATTTTTCAATTTCTGAGATGATCCTGCTTTTTCAGTAGATTTATACGTTGCAGTTTTATCCTTACCTCTTTCATCTTTACTTTTCACTTTTATACGGGGAAAACTCATTAAAAGCTCTTGAGCATCTTTATCCTGACCACCTGACATTTTACTAAAGAATTCTTCCTCTTTTATCGGTTCATTTTCGATTTTTTCAATATGCCGAATTTTATTTGAATTTTCAAAATCTGTTGTAAATTTTGAACTGAAATCAATAGTTTGGGGTTGTTCAACTTCAAAAAGATCATCTTCAAAACCCAAATTATCAGAATTGATTTTTGATTGCTCTTCTATTTTAAACTGGGGCATTTCTGGTCTTCTTTTAAAGGGCTTTCTTATCTCAACTATCTCTCCTAGTGTGCTCTTTTGTTTCTCTGGTGATGCAATATCTGAATCAAACTCATTTAACATATCTTGTACATTATTTTCGATTAATGAATCAATTTCTTTTGCCATTTCTAAATGAAAATCAACAAGACCTTTCTTTTCTTTTTGTTCTTGTTTATTCTTATCTAAAAAAGGGCGTGGATTAAACTTTATTTTCTTACCTGAGAGCAAGCTAATAACACTTAACTCTGTTGTTATAAAAACGTTACATATTGTCCTTACCTGCTTTCCTCTCCTACTTTTCTGTAAATTTAGCATTCTTACCAAATCTCCAAAGATTTAGTAGATGCACTACAATAATTCTTTTTGCGGCATCCCATCTTATTTATACAATTATGTAAGCTAATATTGGTTTAATAAATATTTCGATGTAATATTTTGTATCGTTGAATCATTTTGATTTAGTAATAAAGTTAGTAATAAAACTCATAAAAAATCAGATAAAAATTC
>JAUWIE010000044.1 GCA_030605515.1 Thermoplasmatota archaeon | reverse complement strand
TAAGAAGTGGTTAACTTGTAGCCTGTGTGGTGTGAAAGTTAAATCGACAAATATGTCGAACCATATGGCTAAAATGCATCCAAAATAGTCTACAAAGCCGATTGGACGTGAATTTCACCCCAAAGGGGTGTTTTGTTCTTTAGGACAGTATTATGTTCCAATAGATAACTCTACAGTCTATATTCATGAAAATGAACCCGAATATATCTACCTTGATTTACATATAACATCTGGATTACCTACAAATAATCCACCATACGAACCAAGTGATCCATTTCCCACCGATGGTGCAACTGGTATTGGCTTAAACGTAGATCTTAGCTGGACCGGTGGAGACCCAGATGGTGACCCTGTTACGTATGACGTTTATTTTGAAGCAAATGATCCTACACCAGATGATTTAAAATCAGATGATCAAACTGAGACAACATATGACCCTGGCTCAATGGATAAGGATACAACTTATTATTGGCAGATTATTGCAAAGGATGATCATGGTGCATCAACAGATGGCCCAATTTGGAACTTTACCACAACGGATCAAGATAATAGACCACCAAATAAACCAACAAACCCGTTACCAACTGATGGAGCAACAAATCAAGAAACATCAGTCACCCTTAGTGTTGATGTTTCTGATCCAGATGGTGATACACTTGATGTTTATTTCTATGATGGATCAGATAATCTCATAGGAACTGCTAATAGTGTCTCAAGCGGCAACACTGCTAGTGTTACATGGTCTGATAGAAGTACTTCTACAACTTACAGTTGGTATGCAGTTGCAAACGATTCACAATTAGAAAACAAATCTGATACTTGGACCTTTACCACAAAATCTGGTGGTGATCCAAATCCTAATCCAAATCCACCTTCTTCAGATAAATACCCAAAGGCCAATGCAGGTGGGCCATATTATGGTTATGTTGATGAAGTGATAGATTTTGATGGATCAGGTAGTACTGATGACAAATCTATCGAATCCTATTCATGGGATTTCGGGGATGGAAGCACAGGTACTGGAGTAAATCCAACACATGCATATTCAGCAATTGGTACCTATACTGTAATACTTACTGTTACAGATAATGATAACCCTGGAAAGACAAATACAGCTACCACAACAGCTACTATTGAAGAACCACCAATACCAAATAACCCGCCAGAGAAACCAGAATTTGTAACAAAAACAACAAAGGGTACTAAAAACACTTTATATGAGTACTCAGCAATAACTATAGATCTTGATGATCATGATATTAGCTATACTTTTGGTTGGGCTGATGAAACAAATGATACGATAACTGATTTCTTTGCAAATGGTACTGTTTGTGATCTTGTAAATCATACCTGGGCAACATATGGTATATATCACATCTGGGTTGAAGCAATTGATGATTATGAAAATGGTAATGGTACACCATCAGGTAAAACATTTCTAAAGGTTTTAATTGATGTTCATGAGGTTAAAGACATTGGATATCTCATAGATGATAATAGTAATGGAACATATGATAGATTTTACAGCAACGAAACAGGTGAAATAACAGATGTGGAATTACAAGAGGATGGATCCTATTTAATAAACAGTGATACTGATGACTCTTGGGATTACGTTTATGAACTTCCACCAGACCTTCTCACTGAATACGGAGAAGAAAAAGACGAACCTGTAGAAGACGATATGATATGGTACTTACTTGGTCTTGGCATACTACTAGTATTAATTATATTGATCCTTGTATTCCTTGCAACCAAAAATAAAGGAAAACCAAAGAAACCTAAAAAATAAACACAACCTTTTTTCCTTTTTTCTTTTTTAATATAAAGTTAAATAAAAAGATAAAGGAAATACTCAAACATTAGCAAATTGAAGCTAATGATGGGAATATATTTATTAATCAACATACAATTACAGTTATTACAAGAAAAAAAGAGAAGAGATAATTGTTAGTAGAATTAAATATTAATATTTAATACATTCATAGGTGGAGTAGTATTTGGTGAGAAAATGAAAAAAGTACTAATGGTGTATGTGATACTAGGTGTACTAATAAGTTCAGGTTTAGTATTTGCAGATGATGTACCATCTCCTCCTCATAGATTTAAAGGTTATGTTTTCGATGAAAATAATAATCACGCAGCAGATGATACTAATGTATCTGGTTTGATAAACAATGTTTACTATAATACAACAGTTAAGAATGGAAAATATGGTTATCCCATTGAAACTGAGGAATTCCTTGTTGAAGGCGAAGAAGGTGATCTTATCTATTTTTTTGTCGATGGGGTATCAACGCAACAAACCGCTGTTTTTGAAGTCGGAGGGTTAAACATTGATTTCTCCTCAAATCTTAATTTTAGCATGGAGAAAACACATGCTATTACACCAGAAAATGATGCTATTGATGTTGAACGACCACCATCTGAGCTTAGTGTATATGTATTTGATGCTGAACAAGATACATTAGATGTCTATCTTAAATGGCGAACTCATGAAGAACAATGGGTACTACTTACGAGCTTCTCAGGTGTAACCAATGGAATTTATAGTTATATTCCACCATATGAAAATGATTGGATATGGGGTAACACCCAGTATATATGGAGTATACATGTTAATGATGGAACAAGTTGGACCAATGAAACCTACACCTATACAACAGGTGGAAGCAGGTATGATGTAAACAATGATAACAAGGTTAATTTCCAGGATGCAGGTCTTGCATGGATACATAGGACTAGTGAGGTACCATATGATGGACTGTATGATGTAAACCAAGATGGTAAGGTGAACTTTCAGGATGCGGGTCTGACATGGATAAACCGTGATTAAAACCTTAGAATCATCATAAGACTTATTCTTATATTAAGCGAAATATTTAAGTTAAACAATATTATTACATTTTTTGAATTTCTATATTTCGGGAGGTTATAAATGAAAAGTTGTGTATTGAAAAAAATAATGGTTGTTGGACTAATAATACTGTTTGTAGTAGCAGGTGTTATGCCAAGTATAAGCGGGAATAACATAGACGAAAGAAACAGTTCTAACCTGGAGGATAAGGCGATATCAAATGAAAACGAAAAAGTTAATGATAAATCTGCAATAATTAATTCATCTTTGCCACCTCCGCCTTTAACTGTTTATGTTGATGATGATTTTAATAATGCAACGCCAGGATGGCAAATTGATCATTTTGATAAGATTCAGGATGGCATTAATGCCTCTCAAGATGAGGGAACAGTCTATGTCTACGAAGGCATCTACATTGAAAACATCATAATATACAAACAATTAAAGTTAACAGGTGAAGAAAAAAACACTACAATCATCCAGGCAGCTGATTCACAGGAAGACGCTGTAACAGTAAATCATAATGATGTCACAATCAACTGTTTCACAATAACTGGAACAACTCTGGGGGGAAAAACCGGTTTAGCAATCCGTGCAGATAACTGTATAATAACTCAAAATATACTCACAGGTAACCATCATGGTCTGATCACCTTTTCCACAAAAGATCATCTCATCAAAGAAAATACCGCGTTCAACAATAACGGTATTGGCATTTACCTTCATGGAGGCTCAGCGTATAATACTGTGGTAGATAATACCATGTATGATAACAGTCGAGGGATGGGTCTTTTAAAACCGTCACATCATAACGAAATTGAGAATAACACGATTTTTAACAGCACCTTGTATGGAATATATTTCCATTCTTCAACGGACAATACTATTATTTCAAATGATATCATCAATTCTGGTATTGGACTCTATTTTAAATCTTTCTCACATGACAATATCATAGTCTCAAACACCATTACCGATAATACTGATGGAATTACTCTTGAATCCTCTAATGATAGTCTCATTTACAATAATTACTTTGACAACATTGAAAACGCAAATGATAATGGCCATAACAAATGGAATACAAGTAAAACACTAGGTAAAAACATTATAAATAGGAGTTATCTCGGTGGTAATTACTGGAGTGACTATGCTGGAATAGACCTTGATTTTGATGGTCTTGGTGACACAGATCTACCCTATAATTCCTCTGGACATATTCAATCTGGCGGGGACCTATTACCACTTATACCACTTCCTAATAATCCACCTTTTGTTTATGATGAGAGCCCCGTTGATGGTGACACGGGTGTAGAAAGACCCCCTGATGAGCTAAGTATCCATTATGAAGACTCAGATGGGGATAGCATGGATGTCTATATCCACTGGAAAAACCATGATGGTAATTGGGAGACCCTCGCCTCTTTTCTAGGACTAGGAAATGGCATTGCTGCATATATCCCATCATCTAGTAATGACTGGGTATGGGGAGACACAACGTATACATGGTGTGTAAATGTTACCGATGGCACAAGTTGGACCAATGAAACCTACACCTATACAACAGGTGGAAGTAGATATGATGTAAACAATGATAACAAGGTTAATTTCCAGGATGCAGGTATTGCGTGGATTCATAGAACTAGTGAGGTACCTTATGATGGACTGTATGATGTAAACGGTGATGGAAAAGTGAACTTTCAGGATGCAGGACTTACATGGATCAACAGAGATTAGAAAGGTTATCCTAATAATAAACTGTCTTATGATTCTAAGACAACTCAATACATGTTATTTAGAATAAGATATCAAAATTTTTAATAAAATATAAAAAACATGTCATATAGAAAGATTTATGTTTTTATATAATATATGGCCATTAAATTTTGGAATTTGGGAGGACATTAATTGAACAACAATAAACTCTTCATAAGGAAAGGATTGGTATTAATTATAATAATTTTATTAATCATTATTTGCACTGATCAAGGTATTAGTCAAAATCCTAATAAAAAAATCTCATTACAAGATAAAAACAATGTTAATTCAATAGAACAGATAGATCAAGAAACTATAGGTACTTCCATCTATATTGATGATAATAAAAGTGGTCTTTGGTATGGTAACAATATAGTATATGAATGGAAGGATTTTTATTTCTTGGGATATGAGAACCAGTTGTCAAATACAGTTTCATTTTTTGTTTCTGATAGTCAACCATGTACTGTTTGGGTTGATGATGAATATAACGAGTCAACATCTGGGTGGGAATATGATCATTTTAACAATATACAACAAGGCATCAATGCAGTATGTGAAAATGGAACTGTGTTTGTTTCAGATGGAATATACTATGAACAAATACTTATCGATAAAAAAATAAAGTTAATCGGTGAAGAAGCAAATACCACTATAATAAATGGTAATGGTACACAAAACGCTACCATTTCAATAATTTCAGATGGTGTTTCAATATCTGGATTTAGCATACAATACAACGTATATGGTATAATGGTACATAACAGAGATAATTGTAATTTATCAGATAATATCATAACTGATCATTTCATTGGAATCTTTTTATTCAATACAACACTGACTACTATTAGAAGAAATCATATCTCTGAAAATATTGGTCCAATACCATTCGAAGGACCACCTCCTGGTGGTATAGTCTGTGCAGGATCTAATAATACTTTTGAAGATAACACTATTAGTAATAATTCCATTGGAATTGGATTATTTGGTGGGAGTGATGGACCAAATATCACATCAAAGAAAAATACCATAAAAAACAACAGAGTTGATAATAATAGTATAGGTATAATGCTATATAACTCAACATATAACAATATCTCTGGTAATTCTTTAATAAATAATACTAAACCTATAGGGGATGATAATGTTATAATTTGTGGCATTTACCTTGCCATTGCACACAATAATAGCGTTGAAAATAACACAGCCTCAGATAATTATTATGGAATCGTTGGTATATACTCAAAAAATAATCATATTTGCAACAATTCAGTTTATAACAGTACGGGTATAAATGGTACGCAAAACGGAGGAATGCCCAGTACAGGTATCATACTAAGCACAGAATCAAACTCAAATAATCTTCAGAATAATAATGCTAGTGATAATTACTTTGGAATAATTGTTTTAATGTGTAATAATATCACAATAAATAGTTGCATACTTACTAATAATACTGGATTTTTACAATCCCATAATATTGGGAGTAGTGGATTAGTCCTTTCTTACTGCTCTAATTGTCAGGCATATAATAATAGTATCATAGACAATAATCATAGTGGTATACTTATACTAACTTCCTCAAATAATACACTTGATACAAACACGATATTAAACAATAATAATGGACTAGCTCTCTATAATAGCTCAAATAATAACCTAATATATAACAACAGATTTTCAAACAGAATAAACGCTATTGATACAGGAATTAACAAGTGGAATATCTCAAAAACACCAGGAACAAACATCCTAGATGGACCATTTATTGGTGGAAACTATTGGTCAGACTATACAGGTGTTGACCATGATTTTGATGGACTTGGTGATACAGATCTACCCTATAATTCTACAGGAGACATACAATATGGTGGAGATTTTTTACCACTTGTTCAACTTCTAAATAATCCTCCATATGTTTATGATGAATACCCAAAAGATGGTGACATAAACATTGAAAGACCACCTGCTGAACTAAGTATCCATTATGAAGATTCAGATGGAGATAGTATGGATGTCTATATCCGCTGGAAAAACCATAATGATAATTGGGAGACCCTCGCCTCTTTTCTAGGAGTAGGGGATGGCATTGCTGCATATATCCCATCACTGAGTAATGACTGGATATGGGGAGACACTACATATACTTGGTGTGTAAATGTAACAGATGGAACAAGTTGGTCTAACGAAACATTCACGTTTACTACTGGTGGTAGTAGGTATGATGTAAATAGTGATGGTAAGGTTAATTTTCAGGATGCAGGACTTGTTTGGATTCATAGGACTAGTGAGGTACCTTATGATGGCCTGTATGATGTAAACCAAGATGGTAAGGTGAACTTTCAGGATGCAGGACTGACATGGATCAATAGGGATTAAATAGAAGATATTTGTTGAGGGTAAATTGGGTTTGAAAAATGAAAAAACTTCAAAGCATGATAATAACTCTCTTATTATTTGTATTATTCCTCTTTGGATTTACTACGTTTAGTACAGCAGAAGATTCTATCGAAGTTGGTTTATTACCATCTGAAAACACTGTAACAAAGGGTAATGATTTTACAATCACAGTGTATATAGATACCAGTGAAGAAATAGGAGGTTGGGAAATTAATCTTCTAACATTCTCACAAGAAATAGTACAGTTAACAAAAGTTACACCGGGATCAAATTGGACTGAATTTTTTGATAATGGTACAATAAATAACAATGATGGAAATATTACAGGTATTCAAACATGGAGAAGTGTAGAGCCATATCCAGATAATTACCATACTGCTTGTACTCTTACATTCAATGCAATAAAACCAGGATTATGCACATTTGAGCTTGTTTTCTTCCAAGTTACTAACAGCTCATTTGCAGATCTTACCTTTACTTCTAAAAATACTTCAGTTACTGTTAAAGATTCAGATCAAGATCCTCCATCAGATGGAAACCCAACAATTGATGATGAAATCAAAGGACACCTTGAAGATGAAAATGATGATGGTACATATGATAATTTTTATAACAATGAAACAGGTAATAAAACAAAAACAGAGTTATATGACGAAGATACTTATTTAATCGATAGCAATGGAGATGGCATTTGGGATTATCTCTATGATATTGATGCAAACACGCTTACTAAATATTCAAAGGATGAGGATGAATCATTAGATAATACTGTTTGGTATTCACTAGGTATTGGGACGATTATTGCAATAATTATACTTGTATTAATCTCAATTACAATTAAAAACAAAAAATAACACTAACTAAAATTTTACAGGAGTTCATGGTGGACATTTCGCACATATTGACTTAAACAATGTAGTGCTCAAATAACGATCACCGCGATCAGGAAGAACTACAACGATAGTACCAGAATTCATCTTTTTAGCTATTTTTAAAGCACCAGATACCGCTGCGCCACTAGACATACCAACGAAAATCCCTTCTTTTGTTGTAAGTAATCTTGTTATTTCAAAAGCTTCATCATCTTCAACAGTGATTTTTTCATCAATAATATTAATATCAAAAATACCTGGAATAATGCTCTCTTTTAGGTTCTTTAATCCTTGAATAGTATGACCTTCCACAGGTTCAACTCCAACAATTCTTATATTTGGTATTTTTTCTTTTAAATATTTACCAATACCCATAAGAGTCCCTGTTGTACCCATTCCAGCAACAAAAACATCAACTTGTCCATTAGTCTGAGTATAAATCTCGGGCCCGGTTGTCTCATAATGAGCAAGAACATTATTATTATTTTCAAATTGATTAGGCATAAAATATTTTTCAGGATCACTTTTTAAAAATTCATGTGCTTTACGAATAGCACCATCTGTACCATCACAACCAGGAGTAAGAGTAACATCAGCTCCAAATGCCTCTAAAACTCGTTGTCTTTCAACACTAACACAAGAAGGCATTACAAGAGTAACCGGATATCCTTTTGCAGCACCGATCATCGCAAGAGAAATCCCAGTATTACCTGAAGTTGCTTCAAGAATTGTCTTATTATGGTTTAACTCACCAGTTTCCTCAGCTTTCTTAATCATATAATAAGCTGGTCTATCCTTTACTGAACCACCCGGATTTGCACCTTCGAATTTCCCTAGAATTTTAACATTAGAATTACCATTAAGATTTGTTATTTCAATAAGTGGAGTATTTCCAATCACAGATAAAATGCTCATAGTAAATCACCCAAGTGTTTCTCTCCTATTCTCAAATTGCTTATCATTAAATAAACATAAGTAATTTGTTATTTTCGTTATATTATGTAAAACCAGTTGTATCTTATAGGGTTTTTAGTTTCATTACATTTTTACCTTTAAATATCAACAGTTGTCCCGAATGTAAAAAAATGAGAAGGAATGACTATTCTTAAGGGTAGAATTGGCTCTAAGAACTATGATTTTTTCATACCTCGTTGGTTGACTAGCACAATAACAAAAACATCCACAAAGGAACAAAAACCAAACTATCTTTTTTGTCAATCACATCCTTTGTTATAACAAAACCAAATGATCCCTTCTTTTCCAAGATAAACGAATTAATCCCCTTGAGATCATCAGAAGAAATACTATTTTTATATTTTACTTCTATAGGAACTGCTTTGTTTTTTACCTCTGCAATTATATCTACCTCTTTACCATTTTTGTTCTTCCAATAATAAAGCTTGGGGTTTACAAGGTCTAAACAAAACAATTTTTTACAATGATCGTGAACCAAGATTTCAGCTACTTTTCCTAATTCTTTTTCATCAGTAAACAAACTTTCATTTAATCTATTAACTAGGGTGTTTCTAAGACCTATATTGTTTAGATAAATTTTATCCTGTTTTCTTATTCTAGATGCTCTACTTTTCGAATAGAATTCCGCTCTTGAAATCAAAAAAACAGATTCTAAATAATCAAGATATTCTTTCACGGTATCATCAGTTATTGATAGATTATTTGCCATATTCTCATTAACAAACAGCTGTGAAGATTCGGTAGCAATAAAAGAAGTTAAATCCTCTAAAGCCTTTGGGTTTCTAATATCAAAAACTCTCAATAAATCTTTCTGTAAGGTTAAACTTATATAATCATACAACTTTTTTCTACAGTCAATAATATCCATATCTAAAAGCTCAGGAAAACCATCTTTCAACATATATTCTCTAAGATAGGTTTTAAACTCATTTTCCATGCTTGCAACATCTGCATAAAACTTTTTTAAAAAAGAAAAAATTCTATCCGGGTCTCCGCCAGCAACTAAACGGAGAAAAGAATCCTGTAAATCCCAATTAATTTTATTCAAGATACTATTAACGGATGCATCTTGATTTTTGTATCTAACGCAATCAATAAACTTAAAAGATAACATTATATCAATACTTATCCGTCCAACAAGTGACTCAGAGCTACCTTTAAATATACTGGAGCTAGATGAGTCTGAAATAACAAACTTTATCGGGTATTTTAGATCATACCAACCTTTTAAAATCTCACTCCAATTCCTAAATTTAGTAACTTCATCAAAAAATATATAGATGTTGTTTTCAAGCTTTGAAAAAGAACTTTTTAGTATATTTACAGAATAAATATCCAGAATGTCATTTATTAAATTCTCAGACTCCTTCTGTGCAATACCTGCAAAAGGGTTATCAAAGGAGAAGTAGAGAATATTCTGTGGATTAACTTTTTTTTCATTAATTAAAAATTCTACAAGTTGATAAAGTACAGTTGTTTTTCCTACTTGCCTTTGACCGATTATCGCCGTAATTTCTCTTTTTTCCATCTCTTTACTAATTGGATAAAAATCATTTCGCCTAAATTTTTTAGCATGTTTTTCTGAAGGCGTTCCTTGAGTCCACCAGGAATTTTGTTCATTCAGAGCCCGTATTATATTTATCTCAACTTTCGAATCGACCATATTATACTATAAACACATCGTAAGTATAAAAACTTTACTAACGTAATAGTACTATAATGTACGTATATCACTAACATAATAGTAATAAAATACGATTTTACTACAAATATATTAGTAATTCATATCCCCATATAAAACAAAAAAGCACATAATTTTAGAATGTATAATTGATAGATTTAGACAACAACCAATTCATCATCATGTACCGAGGAGGCAAATATCTCCATAGCTGATCAGACAACAATTATCTGGTTGTGAAGTGGGAGAGATGTAGACTTCCTTGGACATATTTGCTCAAGTACCATCCCAAACATGATAAAAAACCCATTATTAAAAACCATCAGCCAACCACCAACCAAAATCCAACAAACCTCAAACATCAATAGAGGCCACCACCCCTTAGACTTTTCCAATATCTGAGATCTGCACCTCCCTTTCTACTCCTAAAAAACACACCTTCAGAATTTGATTTAGACCTTTCAAATATACGAGACCAAAAATAAAAATCCCTCCTAAACCAATTTCCAGAATTCATGACCCATTTTATTTCTAATATTTGAGACCTAAAATATTTCCAGAATGCGAGACCTACGTTGTTCAATATTTAGGACCTTGGGAATTATGTTGTTCAAAATTTGGGATTTTATCTATCAGAACCAAAATATTTAAATATTTTAACGTGATTATGTTTATACACAGGTTATGTGAACATGGTATCTGTAACATTATCCATATCTGAGGAAACAAGGGCATTAATGAAGAAGTTCTCTGAAGTAAATTGGTCTGCATTTATAAGGAAATCCATTGAAAAAAAAGTTAAGAAGCTATCCTGGAAAGAAGAAATGTTAAAGAAAATAAACCAGGAAGAATCATTCTCTGAATGGGCTGTAGAAGCACAAAGAGAATCAAGGAGAAATCGACTTGAGAAATTGAAGAAGAAAGGATTGATATGAAACTGGTTGTTGATTCCAATGTTTTATTTACCTTCTTCTGGAAAGATTCCGTTTTCAGAAATTTATTAGATACGCCAGTTCAACTATTCTCACCAGAATATGCATTAGAAGAAATCAACAGATACTCTTCAGAAATAATGAAAAAAACCTCAGTATCAAAAGACCGATTTAAGAAATTAAAGCAAGAGCTAGCATTGAAGGTTGAATTCATTTCTTTAGAAGAATATTCTCCATCATTTCCAGAGGCTTTAAAAATCGCAAGCAAGTTTTCTAAACACGAATATAAAGAGTTTGTAAAAGACATAGATTTTTTTGCTCTTGCGCTTATGCTAGGTTATCCCATTTGGTCTAATGATAAATTGTTTAAGAAACAACCTAAAGTCCTTGTATTCAATACGAAGGAGATAATTGAACTGCTTGACAATAAATAAGAGCCGATAGTTAAATGACAGACTAAACCAGCCTAACTTGATAATAACAACAAATCAATAAACATGC
>JAUWIE010000101.1 GCA_030605515.1 Thermoplasmatota archaeon | reverse complement strand
ATTGTATGTCTTTGCAATAACTTCAGTGTCCCTGTTTTCTTTGACCACCTGTTTTACCGCCCATCTGATCTGTTTGTCATTTAGTTTCACCATGTATTCACAAGGCGAAATATTCTGGCGAAATAATTTCAGGACTCTACAGTATAAAATAAATAATAAACTTTTATAGATTTTGATGTAAAAAGTGTTATAAATACCATATCTGCCTCTAGAAAGGTTTACCATGCTTTTTTGTATAAAAAACACCAGTATTCTGCCTCCTTTCCGAAAATATACTTAGGATACACAAGATGATAATTAAACTACAAAACGCCAAAGTCTCGCTACTAACTTTTTGTAATTGCCCAAATCCTTTCATTATGAAACTATTAATCATCACCCTAATGTTTGGGTCAAATAGATATAGAAAACAAATTACCGCTGTTGTAAGGGCAATCAACAAGCCACCATAAGACCAAATTCATCCATCAGATATAAAAGGTCATCAGAAGGTGCTATTTCATCATTTTTATCTCTTTGTAGTACAATAGCCACTTCAAATAATCTTTCTATTCCACCTTCAATTAATGCAGCATCAAGTAAACTTATTATATATTCATGTTCTTCTTGGAATTGCATCATATCTGATATTGTGATACCAGCAAGTCCACAACCTTCAACAGGTATTTCCCATACTCCTGAAAAAGTCAGTTCAGATAGCACAACAGTTCCTGAAGTAATATCACTAGAACTTTGACTGGTGCTTTCGCTACTGTTGTCGATACCGCTGTTTTTAACTATGCCGACGCCACTAACGGTCAGTGCCATCAGGATAAGCAGAATACTTGCTCCGATTACCAAAATTTTATGTTTTCTCATATTTTTACCCCATTCGATTATCTAATATCCAATAGAATAATATAAAGTGAGAATAATATATCACATCTATTGAAAAACAAAAAACTTAAATATGTTGCAGTTAATTGTAATTATAATTATAATATTTTTGGAGGCGAATATAAAATGATAAAAAAGAAGTATAAAAGATACATATTTAGTGTTCTTGTTGCATTAATGTTTTTGCAA
Source organism: Thermoplasmatota archaeon (assembly GCA_030605515.1). Lineage (GTDB taxonomy): Archaea > Thermoplasmatota > E2 > DHVEG-1 > DHVEG-1 > JAUWIE01. Next base: position 4,329 of record JAUWIE010000101.1, on the reverse strand, counting down.
ACCATTATTACTGTAGATGCAGAAGATACATCCAGTTTTGATTTTGGATCGGATTCTTTAGAACCATCCATTTCATATGAAGCAGAAAAGGAAAATACACTCGGTAAAGAAATATTTCCTTATGGAAATTTTGCTGATTCGGTTGAACCATTTGATATGCAATTTAGTTTTTCATTCTCAGAGCCTGAAATAACTGAAGATATTGTTGATGATATCATTTATCATCAAATTACAATGGATGATCTAACGATTGATGGTGATGTAGGCGAGCCAATATTACCAATAAAACCTGTGAATATTTTATTACCTCAAAAATACAGATTATTATCAATTGATATTCCCTGTGGTGATGAAATATATTTAGGAGATGGTTTTAATATTAAACTTCGACAAACAGCAATATTATCTGATTTATCAATGGAAAAAGGTTCAAATGAACTTTGCTTTGATCCAACAATGTCATTTCCAGCAGATACATTCATAGAGGTTGGTACATTTTATTTACGTGGCTATGCTATTCTTACTTTGAATTTATTCCCTGTTCATTATATTATGGAAACAGGAATTTTAAATTATTATGAAGAAATGACCGTAACTGTTAGTATAAAACATAATGGAAATATCAACCCTTATTTCAGAGGAATTCCTGAAGATGAAATAATGATTACATCCCAAGAGGATCTTATTAATGATTATAATCAGCTTTCAACCTATGTAGATCTGCCTAATAACCCAACTCCCCGTTCTAGCATAGTTAATCCATCAGAATCTTATGATTATGTCATAATCACAACTGATGATTTAAAAAATGCTAATGGGTATTTCACGTTTCAAGACCTAATCAATAATAAAAACGTAAAAGGTTTATCAGCAAAGATTGTTACAGTTGAAGAAATTGAAGCATGCTCTGCATATAGATGGAATGGATTATATGGTGATGGCTACCAATTTTTTGATGATACACAATGCCATATCAGGAATTTTATAAAAGATGCATATAGAAATTGGGAAACAAAATATATATTACTAGGCGGTGATCATCCAATAATACCCTGTAGATCTCTTTATTGCGTTATTTATGATCCTTTGCCAACATGGGATCATATACCCGCTGATCTATATTATAGTGGTCTTGATCTGAATTTTAATAGAAATAGAGATGATAAATGGGGGGAACTAAGGGATCTACCAGATATATCAGCTGAAGTCTTTCTTGGAAGGGCATGTGTTGATAACGATGGAGAGGTTTCTAATTTTGTCGAAAAAACATTAGCCTATCAAGAAACAGAACCTTATGATAGTTATATTGAAACTGTATGGATGGCTGGAGAACATCTATGGAGCACACCAGAAACTTATGGTGGCGATTATATGGATGAAATGATCGATGGATCAAGTGCAAATGGTTATATCACTGAAGGTATTCCATCAAATGAATACAATATAGGGACTCTATATGATCGTGATTGTACGGCTCATAACTGGCATAAATCAGAGGTCATTAACCGTATAAACAATGATGTTCACATAATCAATCATCTTGGACATTCGAATTATAATTATAACATGAAAATGTATATCGCAGATGTTGATGCCCTAACAAATAACAAGTTTTGTTTTGTATATTCTCAAGGTTGCATGGCAGGAGGATTTGATAATCCTGAAGGATATGACTGCATTGCAGAGCATTTCACCGTAAAAACAGATCATGGTGCATTTGCAGGTATATGGAACTCTCGATATGGTTTAGGTGATCCTGGAGGTACTGATGGCTCTTCACAGAAGTTTGCTAGATGGTTTTTCCATTCAATTTATGAAGAAAGCAATGATAATCTCATATTTCAAAAGATTGGACCTGCACATCAATTTTCAAGGGAGATAAATAAATTTAGTATTTGTCGTGGATTGATCAGATGGTGTTACTATACTTTGAATTTATTTGGAGATCCAGAGATTACCATCAAGATACCAGAAGATTATGATCCAAGATGGATTTCACCAACAGGATATAGTGATCCTGAATACTCCTGGCATGATGAAATTTATAGCTTTGATGGTAATACTGAAACAAAGGCAGGTTGTACAATAACAAGGATTGGATGGAGATGGACACCATGGCTTGAGCTTACATTGCCCCAAGCGATTGGATGTAATAAAATACGGTTCTATGCTTGGTATGATGAAGATCACTGTGATGAAGTAGACGTGGATATATACTTTAATGGGAATTGGCACCATGTTTTCCAAGGCAGCTACACTGGATATCAATGGGTACAAAAAACCTTTAATGAACAAAGTGTCACAAAGGCAAGGATTAGTTTCCATGTTAAACGTTGGATACTATCACCTGTAACTGCTGATTTACATGAGTTTCAATTTTACCAAGTGTCTTAGTTATGGAATTAGATTATTTGAGGTTTTAATATGAAAAAGAAAAGAATGAACAGATATAAAAGTAGTATTAAGAAATTAACATCTGGAACTGTAATTGGCATACTGCTGATTGGAGTGTTCTTTATACCAGCTACTGCAAAGGAAGATACAAGCAAGATATCTGATGTAGAAGTAACAGATATCTCTTTTAAATTTATGAAAGTAATTGCAACTGTTACAAACAAAGGAAATACAGATTCTGATGTCACTATAACTTTAAGTGTTTCAAAGGGCAAAATATTACCGTATGTAATAGGTAGCCATGATGTTACAATACCTGCTGGAAAAACAATCCAAGTTCAACAGAGATTTACTGGTCTAGGTTTGTATACATTTTGGGCAGAAGATGATAATAATAATACATATCAGATAACAAGAGGTCTTTGGTTTTTATTCTTTGGATTGGAACTTGGATAACATTATTGACATTAACAGATGAATAGATTATAAGGCTATATTAATTCATATGGTTTTAGTGCTGGTCGCCAGTCGAATTTAAAACTTGGGATTATTTTTTCTTGAGAAAGATCTCCTGTTACTTTATAAATTGATTTTGGAAGAATTCTAGGTCTATCCCAATAGTTTCTCCTCCAAATAGTGGTATATGAGATAATACCAGAAAAAATAGCATGCTTTCCTTTATGGTCAATAAAATTGTTATATTTGACGATTGTGAAAGGTGAAGCGGATATAAAAAGGCCATAGGTATTGAACTCAAAATGGTTCTTCTCTATTTTATTATTAGACGAAAAGCAGATAATAATACCTGCTTCAGCAATTGGGTAGCATAATTTTCCATTGTTAAAAATTATATTTTCATATACTTCATTTTGATTAGAAGCATCTATTGAGATTCCCCATGAAAAACTATTTGCTACTAAATTTTTTTTGAGTATATTGTTTGATGAATATTCTAAATGTATTCCTATACAACTGTCAATGATATTGTTGTTTTCAATTAAATTGTTTGATGATTGATTGAGCATTCTATGTATTTTTATTCCTATGTAACAATGTGAAATATTATTTTCAGAAATTTTGTTTCTTGAGGAATCAACAAGTAGGATTCCCTCTACCCCACCGATTAGATCAAAACCTTGGATTATGCAATCATTAGCATCACAAAGATAAATTAATCTACCTTTGCTTTGTTCTTCAATAATTGGTTTTCCAGTGTCATTTCCGTTTTTGTATTCAATAGGTATACCTTCAAGGATTATTTTTTTTCTAATTGATGTTTTTTCATATGTACCACTGTATACTTTTATTGTGTCACCTGAGCTTGCATTATCAATGGCATCTTGAATGCTGATATAGTCTCCATCACCCTCATCATCAACTATTATGATATTAAAAGTGTTAGTTGGCATAGTATAATATGCACAGGTATCTTTTGAATTAACTGATGGTAGAATGTTAGTTCCAAAGAATAGGATTATTATCCCAAAAACCATCCCTTTATAATAAAGTGATTTTTTATTCATTCTTCCAGAATTATTAATATTAATAATCTTATATAAATGTTTTTATGAATAATTGTAGATTTTCAAATGAGAAAAGTCAAATATTAGAAAATTACTCTCTTTCCCGTAGTTTCGATAAAAATTCTTAGGGTTTTTTAGGAAAATATTAAATTGCTTTCTGTAAATGTTTTTCATTTATCAATCTTTCAACCTCAAAATAAATAGATAATCTTCGATTTGGTGACATCCTCTCAGGCATAAATGCCTGAGCTTCTTATGAGGCACGGTTAGTTGTCGTTGGAAGTAAATCCAACGAAGTTTGCTGTAGTCGCTGATCACGTACGTATTGTATTGCTGTCTCTGCATCAGTGTCTCCAACACTTCTGTAAAACTTACCAGGACTCCAAAGATGACCTTTTGGATATCGCTTACG
>JAUWIE010000130.1 GCA_030605515.1 Thermoplasmatota archaeon | reverse complement strand
AAATGCGGTATGTAATTTCACATATATTATCCTATCTTTTTCTTGAGTAATTAGAAGATTAATTTTTTTTTTAAAAAAAATGTGATAATTAAACAATATTTTCAAAAAAACATTAAAAAGACAATAAATGTATAGAAATATTTATATATTTATAAAATTAAATATTTATTATAGTAAAATTGATTGGGTAATTACATGGTCAAAAAAAGTGTTAACATTTGGATATGGATTCAAAACGGTAAAATTGTCAAAGCAATTTCTTGTGCCGAAGATGGAATAATCCGGATATACGATGAAAATGATAACCTAGTGATGAAAAGAACAGGACTAACAAAGTTTCAAGTAAAACAGGTAGAAATCAATTTGAAGATATATGGAGCAAGACGTTTAAACAAACATGCAGAACCATTTAAATTTCTATAAAAAATCAGAATTGTATTAATGAGACAATAAAACATGCTTTGTCGGATATACTTTAATACCGTTATTTGATATTTCCATTAATACAATCTTCTTATTATGTTTCCCATATCTCATTTTTAAAATTTCAATTGCGTTTTCACGACCTATCTCTTTTTTAATATTATATAAAACAATTATTCCATCAGCTAAAAACTCCTCGATACCAGTATCACTATATCTTGTAGGCATCTGCTCAGTCTCAGTTATTAAAAATGAGGTTGCACCAGTCTCCTCAAAAAAATTAAACAATTGCTGAAGATATACACGATAATTCTTTTCTTTACTAATGGAAGCAGCAATAATAGCCGTTAAAGAATCAACAGCGATAAAATCAGGATTAAAATCTCTTGGAATAACTAATGGTTTAATTTTGTATGAAATCTCAGTTGCTGAACCTGAACCTCCTAGCGAACCAAACTTCATCCTTAATATATCAAGAGGGTTGATCTTCTGAATTAAAAAATTACTATTTTCTCTATATTTCTTGATGTTCCAGCCAAAATTAACCATACTTTTTTCAATACGCTCAATACTTTCCTCAAAACTAACATACATACATCGTTTACCATTAGAAACAAGATTATAACAGATTTGTCTACATAATGTACTTTTACCCGTACCAGTTCCACCTGCTACCAAAACAGAGTTACCTTTTGGAACTCCTCCTTTTTCAAATAAATTATCTAATCCATCGATACCTGTTTTTAATATTTCGATTTTTTCTGAATCATTACCTGAATTCTTGCTTTTAACCATAAATAACCCTTAATTATGTGATATTTATTTTTTACTAGCTTTTAATATTTTTCAACACAGCTCTCCAGATACACAATTTATAGGTCGACATCTCATCCTCAATCTTTCTCTCTTACTATATATCATAGTTAATAAAAAAACTTTGTTATAAATTTTTACTCCATTTTTATAAGTTAACTACTCTGAATAACAACTCCTGCACCGGTCTGAGCTCCGATAGATACTACAGTTAGATCCATATGAAGTAAGGTGGGGTTTATGCGGTTTATCCTTACATATGTGGGAGAACCCAAAGGCAATAGATCAACAGTTACATATCCATAATCGATATATTTTTCCAATAATCTACAAAGCGACTCATTCCAGGCGTTCAGATATTTTGTATGAATCTCAAAATATGTAATATCTTCAGAATATGTAATATCACTAGAGTAATTAGTACGAACAAAACAGGTTTTATCATGAGCTGTCAAATTTTTCCCTGGAACACTAGTAATCAGAGGTAGATAAAATTTAATATTGATCTTTGATCCATTTTCTATTGTAATAGGTGGATCAACTCGCATCGATTCACCATCAGGTTGATTAACAATGATCCCTCCACCTTCAAGTACATAGATTTGATCTATAAAATAATAATTATATGCCTCAAAAATAATTGAAGTTAAAGGAATTGTTCGAGCATCCGTTTTTATCTCCCACTCAGTCTTATATTTATCAATTATTGAAAGTTGACCAGATGCACCCATTGTAACAAAAAATGGAAGCTTACTATTACCTAATGTTATTGGGGATGATATTGGTACATCTTCTGATGTTGCAGATTGTAGATCTATCATCGCCTTTAAAAAAGAAAATTGGTTTGCCACTTCATCCATATGTTCGGCTTCTTTTTCCTCCATTATTTGAGGTACGTATAATAACTGAATGGTTGAAATTATAATAGCTACAAGAGCAACAAGCAACAGCGCTTCAATCACTCCTGAAACAGCAAATTTATTTTTAAATAGATATCTTGATTTCATCTCTCCTCGTCAAATTCAATATGTTCTAACTATAACTTATATTTTCTCATTGTCGGATTTTATTTTTAGGTAAATTATAAGAGGATAATTTTAATTCCTATTCTCAAAACTATTAATAAGTAATAGTAAACTATACATTATTAATGGAGGCATGTTAAAATGGATATGACATTTGTGGAAAAACTACTTGCAGAATATTCTGATAATAAAGATGTAATTCCTGGTCAAATTGTAACAGTACATCCAGATCATCTTCTAACTCATGATAACACTGCAGCAATTATTCAGAAAATAACGAATGAATTAAAAGAATATGGAGTTCACTCAAAATCTCTATCAATTATTGTTCTTGATCATGTTATTCCTGCAGCGTCTGAGAAAACAGCAGTGAATCATAAAGTCATTAGGGATTTTGTACGAACTTATGACATTAAAAATTTCTTTGATGTTGGTGTTGGTGTATGTCATCAGATAGTAGTTGAGAAAGGATTTGCTTTACCTGGAAAAATAATACTTGGAAGTGACTCTCATACATGTTCTTATGGAGCAATTGGTGCTTTTTCTTCAGGAATTGATCGAACTGAGGCAGCATCTTTAATGTTAACTGGTGAGACTTGGCTTAAAGTACCTAATAGTATAAAAATTAACTTACAAGGTAAATTACAATTTGGATTATCTGCAAAAGATATGATCTTACATATTATTGGTGATATTTCAGCCTCTGGTGCAAATTACTGTTCTGTTGAATATCATGGTGACGTTGGACAACTATCATTGGATGATCGATTTACAATTGCTAATATGGGTGTTGAGATGGGTGCAAAAAACGCTGTTTTTTTAGTGGATGATATTACAACAAATTATCTTAACTCAATTGGAATATCTCGCTCAAGTTATAAACCTGTTTTTCCTGATAAAAATGCGTTATATTCAAAAGAATTAGAATATAATCTAAGTGAAATTGAACCAATGGTTGCCTGTCCTCATAGTGTGGATAACGTTAAACCTGTATCAGATATAGCTGGTTTAGATATTCAACAATGTCTTATAGGCACATGTACTAATGGTAGACTTTCCGATTTAAGAATCGTTGCACAAATTCTAAAAAATAAAAAGATACATCCAGATACAAGACTGCTAATTCTTCCTGCATCAAAAAATATATATGAAGGAGCTTTAAAAGAAGGTATAATTGAAACTTTAGTTAGAGCGGGAGGTATAATTCTTCCACCTGGCTGTGGTCCATGTCTTGGTGCTCATCAAGGGGTATTGGCACCGGGTGAACGATGTCTTAGTACTGCAAATAGGAATTTTAAGGGTCGTATGGGTTGTAAAGAAGCTGAGATTTATCTTGCTAGCCCCGCTACTGTTGCTGCATCAGCGATATATGGAAAAATAATAGATCCAAGAAAGGAGATGAAGAAATGAAGATCTGGAAATATGGAGATAATATAAACACAGATATGCTGTTTCCTGGAAAATACACTTATACATGTAGTACAGCTGATGAGATCAAACCACATTTGCTTGAGGATTTAGATCCATCATTTTCAAAGAACGTTAAAAAAGGAGATATATTAGTTACAGGAAAAAATTTTGGATGCGGTAGTTCGCGTGAACAACCCGTAATAGGACTAAAAGCCGTAGGGATCAAAGCAATTGTAGCAGAAAGCTATGCTCGTATCTTTTACAGAGCAGCAATTAATCAAGGCTTGATTCTTATTGAATGCCCAGAAGCAGTTAAAGCGTTTTCTGAAGGAGATCATATCGAACTTGATATTGATAATGGTAAAATAATTGTCGGTGAAAATAAATTTTCATTTCCAAAACTTCCAAAAGAAATACTAGCAATTCGAGACGCTGGCGGATTACTTGCTTACACCCGATCAAAACTAAAAAAGAAATAATTCATCGATGGATTATTAGTTATATGACAAAGTTGATAATTTATTTCGATTTACCTATTTACTATATACTGGATGTTTTCCTTCAAGGTGCTCCTTTGATAATTTCTGGTAAGTCTCAGCATTTAAACGAGCTATTTCACAAAACTTTTCATCTTGTTTTATAATTTTTCCAGGAACTCCTAATACAAGAGAGTTCTCAGGAACCTCCATGTCTGTTGTGACAAGGGCGTTGGCGCCGATTATTGAACCTTTTCCAATTTTTGCTCCATTTAATATTGTTGAATTTATCCCAATAAGACAGTTATTTTCAATGGTAGCTCCATGTATTACCGCGGCATGTCCAATTGAAACATTTTTACCAATTTTCACATTATGCTCTTTATCAACATGGATTACACAGCAATCTTGAACATTTGAACCCTCATCAATTATTATTGAATTTTTATCACCACGTATTACAGCACATGGGTAAACACCACAGTTCTTTTTAATTGTAACATCACCAATTATGACTGCTGTTTTTGCAATAAAACTTGAATTATGAATATCTGGTTTCATGTTATCTTATCTGCTCTCAGGTAACTTGAGATATGTTTTATAATTTATGTTAATGGAGCAAAACGTTATATATCTTATAATTATACAAATTATTTATTTTTTAATGATAAATAGAAAAATACAAATACAACATGTTAAATATTAATTACATTCTTAGGCATTGGGGGATCATATTGATTGAGAGTTGAGGTCATATGTTAAAAAATTTTAACAATTTTAATATGAAAAATTACATTTTTATTATGATTTTTATAATGTTTTTTAGTGCTCTTAATATTACAATTATTGCAAATGGAGAAGACTTACCTGATCTTAGTATAAAATCAATCAATTCGCTGGATACAGCAAATGAAGGAGAGAAAGTAACCGTAATAGCTGAGATTGAAAATATTGGAAATAAAAATATTGATATTGGTACAACAGTAGAAATAGCGCTTTACATTGATAGTATAATTGTGTCGACTAATAGTACTAGCAATGGCTTACCTGCTGGATCTTCATTTTCATTTAATCTCATGTGGATAGCAACGTTAGGTGATCAAACGTTACGAACTTTACGAGTGATAGTTGACTATAATGATAGAATCCCTGAAATCAGAGAGGATAATAATGTAAATGATAAAATCCCAGGTATTTATATCTATGAAAAAGATACTGAGCTAGAAATAATTGATGTTCTAACTCCTAAAACGTTTTGCATAAATGAAACTGTTAATATTTACACAAATATCACGAATAACGGAAAGGATACGGATAATGCTGTATATGTTAAACTAGTGACGAGCGGCGAAGGGCTTATTCAAATTATCTCAAAAGAGGATGGATTAAAAAGAGATGAAACATATTCTTTTTCTTTTGAATGGACACCTCAGTATTTTGGAAGTCAAACGATTAAACTAGAGGTTTATTTAACAGAGAATAATATAGAACATATTTACGAAAAAATTGTATTTGTAGAAGTAGGTAAATTGGATTGGTGGGATTGTAATTGGCATTATAGATATTTCCTAGTTGTAGAAGGAAATGGGAACATATCATTACCTTTTAATTTTACACAAAACTTAAGTGATTTAAACGTTGTTTCAAACAAATTTGAAAATAATACTATCCGACTTATTGAATACAACACTAATGGAAATATTGTTGGAGATGGTGAAGTAAAACTTTATAGATTCAATGAAAGCAAGGGATTTAATAATGAGACTAATGCTACTGGTATATTAACTTGGAATGTAAAGGGATCATCTTATGAAAAATATTACTGTATCTACTTTGATGTTGAATCTAACCCTGGAAATAGAACTAGCTATAACGAAACAACAAATATCAGCCAGTCTGGAGATGTTTCAATTAAAAATAAAGGCTTTGTTGATGGATGGTGGACGGAATTTATTCAGCCGATAAATGGTAGTTTTTGCCTTGTAAATGAGTCAGTGGATATTACTGTATTTACAAAATCAAAAGCTAAAGAAGTAACAGCAAAGATAATTTGGAATGCTGATGAGAGTCATAACTATACATTGGATCTTGTTGATATTTCTGATAATCTTAGTTGGAATTATGAAAATTTTATTTTTGATAAGCAAGGAAACTGGAAGATTACGATTTTCAGCATAGATAACGCGGGATATGAACCAGTTATAGTTGAACATGATTTTTATGTTGGAATTCCTGATCTAGAACTGATCAATATCAGTTTTGAAACTGATTGGTCTCCAACATCTCCAGATATTTATAAAAATGATAAATTTAAAAGTAAAAGAATTTTTGAATTAGACTTTTTTAATAACAGAGAAAAAGCTCTTGATGCAAAAACTAATTTTGGAATGATGTTACCTGATGCAACATATAACTATAATGCTAATATTGGACTGGATGAATTGATCTTATATCAAGAGGATTAATATAAAATAAATCTATGCTCTGAACCACAAAAACTTTAATGA
>JAUWIE010000072.1 GCA_030605515.1 Thermoplasmatota archaeon | reverse complement strand
AGAATTGGAATAATTGGAATGATTTTAGGGGTCATTGGTTTAATTCTGGGTTTGATTTTAATTGAAATATTTTTTCCCTATAGAACATATTATGACATAATATTTGATCTGAGTTATATCTTTACACCGATTCTTGGTATTATATCTATAATATTCGGTTCAACAGCTTATCTCAGGAGAGACAAAGATAAACTAGGGTTTTTTGGTATTATCTTTGGACTGATTTCAATTATACTTTTTATTATCTTTATTTTTATTATCAATCCTTCCCTTATAGTTCCAAGTTAATAATAGAAAGATATAGAATAGAGCAACAATCTATAGCTTTGTCATCAACCTAAAACTCTCCAAAAATGTTAATATGAGTGAGAGGATTCAGATATGTATGAGGATGGGGAAATTCGGATGGATGTCAACGTTGTTTGTAGTAATTTATTCAATAATATTTTTCCTAATAATCCCAGTGCTGTTTTATGAATTGCATTATCTCGGCATTGGATTACCGTTTGGAATGGTCCATCCTTGGTTCTACTATTTATTTTTCCTAATAATCCTATGTATAATACTAAGCATACCTTGCTATTTCCATCGTAAACAAAAGAAAAATAAGGAATATAAAAAACCAGGCTCTCTTGTTACAGTCCTTTGGGTTGTTTTTGTTCTGTATCTGATATTTGTAGTAATATCAACTCCGTGGACAATTTTAACAGGTCCGACTTGTATGTTAGGGGTAACAATTTTTGTTGTAGAACTTTTAATTCTTGTTGTATTTGCTGGAGCTCTGTTTTATTTTCGTATCTACAATAAGAAAAAGTAGTTTTGTTATTTGATAAATAAACATGTTATTGTTATTTTATATGCTCTAGCTTTGGGAATAGTTTAAATCCTGGTTCTGCCCACTCAAAAGAGAGTTCGTCTTCATTGTAGAAATCTTCAAGTCTTCGTTGAATTAAATGCCTAGATCTCCAATACTCCTTATGTTTGCCTTTGTATTTATCAAGCAATTTCCGCTGATCCTTATTTGATACCTTTACACCAAGAAGATAAGACAGTTCCTCAATCGCATGATAACTAATTACTCTGTCTTGTTTTTCTCTGAAAAACGCCTCAATTGTTACCTCCTCCCGTCCCTGCAAGTAGAAGAATGTTTTATCCTTGTATCTGGCTGATCTTATTATTGGAAACTTGCTCTGAAGATTTCTAACAACAGGCACATTAAAATCAGAAATAAGATAACCATCAGTCATTAACCTATTTAGAAGTTTAATCCCATTCTTTCTAATAATGTGGTTACCCTGGGTTCGATGTCCATTTATCCCTAGCTCTCTTGTGAGATTATATACGGTTCCAATGTTCAAACCACATAGTTGTGCAGCCTCTGCCTTAGTATATCCTTGTTTGATGGCTTTAATCACTTTGTTACGTGTTTCAACTGGTATTTTTCTGGATTCGTATAGATATTTACATCTGTTATAGATCGTGCTCCTGTCTACACCATATTTCTGAGCAAGGTCTTTAATCTCATATCCTTCATCTATGAGTTTAGCAATCTGTTCACAATCCTTCTGTGTTAGTTTTTTAGCTACCATCAGTTAAAACCGCAAGAGGTTGTATATAAAGATGTTGAAAACAGCTTAATCTTGGCTAATGTTTCCGCATAAACTTGTCTATATCTTTTTCTTTTGAAAGTAAGAAATCCATAAATCTTATTCCTTTGTATTCACACGTTTGATAGATGCTTAATAAAACTAGATAATCGTTTAATCCATTCTCAGTAATTCTCCCGTTTACAAGTCTTCGATATTTTGCAAAATGCTTTATTGCATGTTCTACATTATTGTTGTTCCACGGAACACCATCATGATCTAAAAATGTAAACAACTTTGTTTGGTACTTAATTAATCTTTTTTGAATCTTTTCTCCAATCTCTGAAACAAACTCTTGCTTCTCAAGTTCGTTGAAAAAACTTTTTACTTCTTTTTTATGCTTATTCAAATATCGGGTTTTTAAACCAAATCTGTCAATTGTTCCAACAATGTTCCTTAGTATACTCCCAAAGGTTATTACGAGTTTCTTTAATTCGTCATCTAATGGATTCTTTAATAGAGCATCATTCAAGTCTCTAATTAAATGAAGAAGACATTTTTGTTGAATACATTTCAAAGAATCGTATCCTGTATAAAAATCTGAGATTAGGATCCCATTGAAATCTTCGAGTAAGTCATGTAGAAATTCTGTTTCCCTTGTTGATCTATAAAAATAAACAACTTCTTCCATATTCGTAAGAACCCACACATATCCCTCTTCCTTCTGTAATTTCACCTTTGTTTCATCTATATGGATAATCCAACCATTGATGATTTTTCTAAGTATCTTTTCATAACTATCAGTATAATATTCTGCCATATTAGATTTAAACTCTCCAAGTCTTTTATTACTCAATGGCAGACCCAAAAGATCCTTGGCGGTTCTTTCAATATTTGCAAAACTAACACGACAGATAATATATTGATGTACTACCCATGCCATCAAACCATGACCATAAAACCTCTTCTTAGAATATCTTATTGGAACGAAATATCTCATACAATCATTACAGAAATAAAACTTAGTAAAATACCTCGTAACCCATTTCCTAATGCCAATTGGTGTAAAACGTAAATCTAAACATGTTGTACGATCGATATAAGGCTCATCCCAAACAATATTGTCAGAGTTGCAATAAATACAATTATCTGCTATATGCTCTACTCGTGTATTGGGTTTCCACTTAAATTTAATCTGCTTTTTTTTACGTTTGATATTTTTTCTTATACGCTTGTTTTTACGAAAGAAAATCCTATTCCTCTGATATTCAAAATATGCACATTTAGTTATCACTTCAATATCTTCTGAAACAGCATTCATTCGCCCATACTTAGGTCTTCCATCAGGACTACTCTTGATGTCCTTAACATAAGAAATTTTTTCTAACTGCTTATTTGAATCATCCTTAACACCATTAAAAATTGAATAAAGAAAATCTGTTATTTTTTTTAATGCAGTACAATCTTCAAGATTATATTTAATCAATGTATCTTTCAATTTTGTATCCTTAGAGCATTCCCATTTTTTTCTCCACACAATACTTTGAATACCAGAAGCATTTGGTACTGACCAGGTACATCCAATGTATTTTCCAATTTCCTTCAAACCATTTGAATAGGTCGGAAAATAAAGATTTGAATAGATTACCGATAATATGTTAGTAGATTTATTCATCAACAGATTTTTTACTTTTTCTGTTGGATTACTTTTTAGCATTCGTTTGAATACCCTTGATTCGTATTTACCAAAATAGAAAATATGAGCATCATCCAGTCCATTGAGAATTTGTATGCATTCACCAAAAATTTGTTTTTCATCATCAAAATCATTTGCCCACAACGAATACTTCTCAATCTCCCCATTTTCAATAACCAAAATACCGATCAAATAAATGAAGCTCCCAGAAGAATCCCCTTCCATATCAACAAAAACTTTTGTCTTAGCACTTGGCATATCTACCTTATCATACAGATAGATTTTTTGTTCTCGAATCGCCAAGGCTTGCAAAGAGTGATAATAAAGATGTTGTTTTGTTTTTACTCGCTTGCCTCTTCTCCTTGGCCTAAATGTGTATGAAAGCTGCTTGACTGTAAATATTCCTTTGTTATTATGTTTCTTTATGTCTTTTTCACCCATCCTGTGTAAAAGACCTAAACTATCCGTTTCTACCAGTTCTTTTTTACATGTTTCTTGAAACTCGCATATCTTACAGTGGCTTTTATAAAAAATTAAAGGTTGAGATGTGCATTTGGATATTTTATGTAACTCGTTTAGTGCCCTTTTTGCTTCCGTTATAAAAGGTTCAATTTTAAACTTGACAGTCTTTAAATCAGACCCATATATAATTTTACCAAATTCATACTCCACCCCACATGTCTTAGATAGGGTAACACATTTGATTGCAATGGATAATTTTTCCTTTTTAGAAAATCTTTCTTTTGAAGTGATTATTATTGGAATATGCAACTTTCTTGATGGAGATTTTTTATTTGTAACTATTTCTATTGCATCAAAACTCAGTCGATATGTATCTGTATTTAGGGTCGGTTGAATAAGAACATTTACTTTCGAAATACTCCCATTATCTCCAAATTTAAAACCTTCCAATAATTTATTTTTACCATGCTCCTCCAAAAGACAATCGTAGAACTTTGTTTTACATGCTGATAATTTTTCATCCTGCAAGAGTTCAAACTCTGTTTTTACTCCGAGTTCATTATTGAGTTTTCGGTGGGCTTTGTATTTGCAATTTAAATAGCTTTCAATTATTTCATTGTTAATCATAATTTCACCTGTTCTGATAGTACATTATTTATTAAAACATTATTATCTAATTTACATTTAAAAAAAGAATTTATAAGCAAAAAGATGTTATAAAAATGCAAATCTAAAAAAGGAAAGAAAAATGAACGAACAA
>JAUWIE010000011.1 GCA_030605515.1 Thermoplasmatota archaeon | reverse complement strand
CAGAAAAAGCAATAGTATACTCAACTGAAAACACAGATGTTTCAACATGACTTATCACGTTATTTGTTGGGTTTTTAATCATCTGAGTAGATGATAACGGCATCAAAGTGAAAAGCACAATCACTCCTAAGATTAAAATCTTATCCAAATTATTCGCTTTTTTCATATATATTTCCCCGGACTACGTATAATGTTGCCCCCTTATAAATATATTCATCTAATAGATAATAATTATAAGTAAAAAATAAATAAAGTTAACTCAAAATTATAGATTAAAGAACTGTCTTACTAAACAAAATGGATAATTTTAAAATAAAAAAAAGAAAGAGAGGGGGGGGTTGTTTATTGTTGACCCCATATTGGACTACAGCAGCCAGCTACTGGATTTGGTCCGCCACCATACAAGTATGCTATGATGTATGTAAGGTCAGCGATGTTAACTGCATCGTCTCCATTCATATCAGCTGCACATAATGGGTTCGGTGATGGACCGCCACCATATAAGTAAGCGATTATGAATGTTAGATCTGCGATGTTAACTACTCCATCTCCACCAGTTGGTTGATTTCCTGGTACGTTGTAGTCGCCGCATATTCCTGGCCAGCCAACTCCAAGTTTTAGCCAGTGTAAACGGAATGTGTCAGTGGCCTTTGCACTTACATCATATCCCCAAATGACTTTTACAGTCATATCTAGTGGTCTTAGCTCAGCGATATCTGCATTTCTAAAATTATGGAAGTGTTGATATGGTACAACTGGTCCTTCATCATCTGTCCAGACAAAGTCAGGTGTACTGATGTTTATTGGATCACTCCAGTTTACTCCACCGTTCTCTGTTTTACATGCATACAGTGTGTTGTTTAGTACAAATGTTGCGACGTATGTCATGGCTTCTACGTGCTGTATTGCTGGTGTGGTTTCGTCCCATATAGTTCCGCCAACCCAGTTAATGTGTAGATCAAAGTCAGCTACGTGGTTTGGATTGGAATAGTTATAGTGCCATGCAACAACGTCTTTGTCATATGTGTCGTTGATGTCATCATATATCCAGAACTCTGTTAACATTACGAAATGGCTTTCTGATGCTTCTACACATGGTTTACGGAGCATTATTTCTGGGCCCCACCATGTTACCCATCCACTGTCTCCATGCCAGTCATCAAAGTACTCAGGCATAAAGAGGATAGAGTCGTTACCGCCGTATACAATATCCCATGCAACGTATACTGGATATTGACCAACAGCATCTTCACCATCAATAGCACAACCTGTTGTTCGGCATCCACCAAGTGAAAAATAAGATATCCATCCCATTTGTGAATCATCTGGATCTGCATATGAACAACATGGAGTATTGCTGTATACACTATAGTCCATTACCATACCAATGACTCCATATTCCCATGTGTTCTGGGAATCATCACAGGCGATTGTTGCAGCTTTCATATCGGAAAAATCGTTGCTTGACCAATCCCATGATACTGCCGAGTATGAATCTGATACTGTTGGGTCACCCTCAACTGTCATGAGCATCATCTGTGCACTTTTTTCTCCTGGTTCTGCTACAACTGTTGCGTGTAATACATCATTTGTATCATTTACACCCCAGTATTTTGAGCTTGGATATGATGTTTCAAGGGGCAACTGAGTAGTACTGTTGACCCAATATAAACCATCGCTCCAGTTGCCGCCGTCATCATTTGATCCATGCCAAATGGGTGACTTAAAATCTTCTGTTGGGTGTGTTAAGTTTTGATAATCAAATTCATAACCCATAAGAACATTATCGTTACCCGCATCAGCCATAGTTGGATGGAATGCATCAACTAAATCTTCTAATGCGCCATTATCTGAATCAGAAAGAGCTGACAAGTCGACTCTTTTTGTCTCCAAATTGGTGGTTTGTGCGGCTACTTCAATTTTTTCTGATGATACAAATTGTTTGTGCATTTTCACTTGTGGTAATACCTTCATCCCTGAGTTAGAATTTTTTACGACATTTTCTTCGTTTACAGGAGATGAGTGTTGTAGAGCTCCAGTAGCACTTGTTAATACCAGCGTAGCAATAACTAAGGTTATTGCCAAAATACTTATTGCTTTTTTCATAAAATTTGTTGCCTCCGTTTTATTTTTGAGATATATATCAATGACCAATATATAAATCTTTCCCTTCAATAAAATATTAATAACTACTCTTTTTTAAAGTAGTTTACTCCATTCAATTATATAAATTATAATGATTAATGCAAAGATATTAATGACAATTTTGAGTAAAGAAATTGTATCCCCAAAATTAACCTATTAAATTAATTTTATAAACTAATTGAAAATGTCTGCTATTTGTTTTTGTTTTTAGTTTTAGTAATTAAATTTAAAATTTATATATTTTGTTTTACTTTTTTAAAAGTTATGTATTATATTTTGCTATCTCTATTTATATAATTCTAAGAAACCTTTTATTTTGTTGGTTTATTTTAATACTATTTTTTTTAATTTTATATATTTTTAGTCTCAATTAGATATAAACTTTATACATGGAAATTTATATTTTTATTAAAATTTACTAGAAAATTCACAAATTTAGGCTAATGAATTATATTGTTAAGCTTATATGTTGTTAAGCTTAATTAGTAACTCTTTATACTTAACTTAATAAAAATTCAAATTATGATAGACAATATCAGTCAAGATAAATTAATTGATTTTGACAAAATTCTACAAAAAATAAAAATAATGATAGTTAACAACTATCATAATAAATTTAACATCCTTATTTAATCATTATGCTCATCAATCATTGTAATAGACACTTACATAATTACTTTATTAAATGTTATTAAAAAATTAGTGAATGATTACACTCCTATTCACAGATGTAATAGAATTAAACTTAATATCAAGACTAAAGGGAATATTTAACATAGTAATACAAGCTTCTAATATATCTAATAGGTTACCTTCGGTCTACCGAAAGTAACTATTAGAGAGCTTATTTATTTAAGAATTTAGCTGGTGAACCCCCACGCATTGAAATTAAATTTTGTATTTCATTAAAATCTGATTCTAAAATTATTTGCTCATGATCACTTTTATTTATATATTGCTCCCAATGAAGGTAACCACAATAGACTGGATTTTTTAAAATCGTTGAAATGGTCTTTTTCGCCCAAACCCCCCCCTTTTTCGTTGGAATTTTGGTATTATTAAGCATTTTAGCTATTTTTCCCATACTCTTACCATTTTGATACCAAGAGTAAATGTTATTTATAACTCTTGCTTCCTCTGTATTTTTAATTAATGTTCCTTCGGGGTAATCGTATCCATATGGTATATTAAATCCTAGTACACCACCGTTTGTTCGTGCTTTCTGTTCCATACCAATATAAACGCGCTCACCAATTTGTTCAGATTCTAATTGAGCTATTCTTTGAATTATATCCATTACAAATCGTCCCATGGCAGTTGAAGTGTCAAGTGATTCAGTCATTGAAACAAATTCTTTTTCTTCTTTTTTCAGATGTTCCATCATTAACATAAAATTCTTAGAATTTCTATGTATTCTATCCATTTTAATAACAAGGAGTGAATCCCATTTATCAATATCTTCCATCATTCTTGTATATGCTGGTCGTTTTACATTTCGCCCTGAATAACCCTCATCTACAAATTCACCACCTATGATCCAATCTCTAGCCTTACAGTATGCTTGTAGTTTATCAAGTTGGGCATCTAAGGAGAACCCTTCTTTTGCTTGATCTTCTGTTGATACTCTTGTATAAATTGCTGCTCTAACGGGTTTTGCATCCATCCATATTTTATTAGCAAATTAGGATTTATAATATTATCGTTTGCTAGATATTATCTATCTTTGTTATCTATATTATGATAAATAATATCTATCATTGTATATAGCATTGATATTGTGTGTCATGTTAACATTAAAATTAATTATTATCATTAA
>JAUWIE010000008.1 GCA_030605515.1 Thermoplasmatota archaeon | reverse complement strand
CTTGCATCGACTCGTTTGTAACATCTCCCGTTTATTGAAACCGGTTTTAATGGAAATTCCTTAACTGAGACAATAACAACTGTTTTCCCATTAATCTTAATAGAATGAATAGATGGAATGAGAGTCGGCTCTGATAGTTGCGTTATACGGTTTCCCCAATTTTTTAAACTCTCCTTACTAATCGATGTCCCCTTAATGTTACCTTTTTTATTAACTCCAATAAAAATATATCCCCCACTCGTATTTGCGAGAGCACCAGCCGTTTGTATTGCTTCCTTGCCAAAGCTCTCTTTGAATTCAATTGTTTCTCCTTCCCCTTGTTCTAAGATATGCCTTATTTCTTGTTCATTCATTTTTCTTTCCTTTTTTAGATTTGCATTTTTATAACATCTTTTTGCTTATAAATTCTTTTTTAAATGTAAATTAGATAATAATGTTTTAATGAATAATGTACTATCAGAACAGGTGAAATTATGATTAACAATGAAATAATTGAAAGCTATTTAAATTGCAAATACAAAGCCCACCAAAAACTCAATAATGAACAAGGAGTAAAAACAGAGTTTGAACTCCTGCAGGATGAAAAATTATCAGAGTGTAAAACAAAGTTCTATGATTGTCTTTTGGAAGAGCATGGTAAAAATAAATTATTGGAAGGTTTTAAATTTGGAGATAATGGGAGAATTTCGAAAGTAAATGTTGTTAAAGAGCATGGTTTGAAAAATCCAATTATGGTTGCAGAACAAGATCGGAAAATTGTTGGATGGGGTGCTCTTAGCAAATGGTCTGATAGATGTGCATATTCTGATACAGCTGAAATTTCTGTATATGTAGAAAAAAAGCATCAAAAAAAAGGAATCGGAAGAAAATTACTTGAAAAAACCATTAAAGAGGGTGAAAAAGCTGGTATACACACAGTTATCGCTTGGATAACTGAGGGAAATGATGCAAGCATCCACCTTCACAAATCCCGTGGGTTCTTTCACATTGGGGTTATGAAAGAAGTTGGTTTTAAGTTTGATAAACGTTTAGATGTTTATCTTATGCAAAAAATCTACAGTACTAAATAAACGATTACTATTTAATTAAAAAGTTTAGGATTATTGCAATATATTTTATCAATCATTTTTTCTTAATATATGCAATATTTGCATTACTATCATCTTTTATTTTATATTTCTCTCGGTTCCATCCAAAAATTTCAGCTTGTAGATCTGATAATCGTAAATCAACTCCCATCCTTTTTATTATTAAATGATAATTAACCCCTAAATTATTTTTAAATTCCCTTATAAAGAAGTATCCAGCTTTTTTCCCTAGCTGGTATTTATACATATCAACAATTCCCTGGATTGCTTTTCCAACTTCTTTATGTTCTATATTATTTACGCTGGTTGAAGATATGGTTATTGCCTCATTATTATCTTCATTTTCTTCTACATCTTCAATTTTAATAAACCTTAGAATATCATAGTTATTTTCAAGTTCTTTAAGCAAAGCTTTCATTGTTGTTCTGGCATAAGCTTTTGAGGTTTTTGAACTTGCTACGTTAACTAAGGATAGTAGAATATGTTTAACAACATTAGAATTGTCTATATCTGGTTTGCTAGTAACTTGATTTAAAGTTTTTATTCTTTCATTGTTCATTTTTTTCGTCTCTTAGTAATATATTATAACATTTATTTCTTTAAATAACTATTAGCTGATACATTACTCTATACATTTTTTGTTTTTAATAACACAATTTACAGTAAAAGTACAAACAAAAATTAAAAATATTGTCAATTTTAACATTTATTTATAAGCAATTTCATATTTCGTACAACTTTTTAATAATAAAGCTTATATGATAAAATTATTTATATAATATGAAGTGAATTATATGAAAAAAATGATACCGTCTGTGGCAACAGCAATCTCTATCATGAGTGGACATATCGTTTTTGTCATGAGAGAATCTGCTGTAAGTGTAATGCTGACAAACCAGAGTACATTCAAAACAATAGTTGTTCCAGCTCCTCGAACATCTTCAAATGAGTCTAGAAGGATGATTAGTACAAATATTAAACAAAAAATCCTAGAAAATACAATTAGCAATCAATAATTGCTACATATTCATATGCCTCACCTGAGAAATAACTAGAGAATTACTTTATAGATTACTAACCATTTAATAACAAGAACAATCGTAATAATACCTTAAATTATCTTGTCTTTTACTCATCAGGCATATAGTTCATATAATGAAGTTTTGAAGCGTATACATACTTATATTGCTTGATAATATTATGAAACTTATTACAAATATCTTTCATTATCTCATGAAATTGATTCAAACTTTTTACATGAAACTCCAATTCCAAATCTGAAATACCAACTGATCTATCAATTCTTACTAAATGTGGATTTGTTTTTACATAATTAATTATATTTCCTCTCTGCTTATAATCCTGTAGATAAATATCGGCCTTAAAAAATTGATAACCTAATATTGTAAAATCAATATTAGTTTTAAATCCTTGAATAACCTCAGCATCAATCATTTTCTTTATTCGGTAATTTACAATAGATATAGTAGAATTAAGTTGATTTGCAATATCTTTCATAGGCATTCTAGCATTTGGGGCTATTAGTCGTAATATCTGAAAATCTAAATCATCAGTTTCAACTTGTTTCCCACCACCTGTGATTTCAAATCTTGTTCTATTTGATTTTGCTGTATCATCAAGCAAATATGAATGAGGATAAGAATACAACTGAATATAAACAGAAAATTGTTGTTCCTGAAAATAATCTCGATATTTCCTAAGGGTTTCTTCCCAAAATGCATAAAAATCATTTGTATCTTTTACCCACATAATTAAGGCAAGATCAAACCTTCCTTCTGCTGAGATAGTCCACCAGTTTAGTTTATTTTTTCCAAAATAATCAATGATTTCTTTTTCAATATCTTGAGTAGTATACTGAAATACTAAATAAATTCGAAAACTGTTATATCCTAATTTAAATGCGTCAATTGCTGTATAAAAATTCTTAATTACCCCCAGCTCTTTTAGTTTATTAACTCTGTATGCAACAACTGTTTTCGGAAGTCCAACATTTTTTCCAATTTTTAAAAAAGACTGTCGTGAATTAAGATCTAATTGATATAAAATTTCTCTATCTTTCTTATCAATTTTAACCATACCTTAATATATAGAACCTTACTTATTAAAATAATTTCCTATTATGTACAACTTTTTTAACTAAAATTCGTACAAATTTAGTAAAATTAGGTTAGAAAAAAAAGTAAAAAGAGCGAAAAATAATTTTTTCTTTCCGATTCCACCCCATTTTGAGATATACATTATGTCAAAAACACATACAATAGTTATGATTATACCTGTAAATAACCCAACAATGATTTCTTTCCAGATCAATGCAATTACAAAACCAAATGCTGCTGCTATAGCCGTTGCTATGTTTATTTTTACCATAACTTATACCCCCACTTTTTTAAAAAAACTAAGGGTACATTCTTTAGACCGTTATTGAAATGTTATTTTGATATAACTTTTATTAAAACCTTTGATGCACTCTCATGAAAAACAAGATCAGCAACATCATCCATTGGAGTTGGATCAATGTTAATAATTACTAACTTAGCACCATTTTCCTTTGCAATTATTGGAAGTTGCGCAGCAGGATATACTACAAGTGAACTACCTAAAACAAGAAACATGTCACATAGATTTGCTGCAAGGGTTGCCTGATCAAGTGCATGTTGAGGTAAAGATTCACCAAAAAGAACAGTATCTGGCTTTAAGTTGCCACCACATGAACATCTAGGTGGCAATTCATGCTCTAATTTCTTATAGACTTCATCCATTGAAAAAATTTTATTACAACTCAAACAGTTTATCTTTCTTGTAGTACCATGAAGCTCGATTACATTTGATGAGCCTGCCATTTGATGAAGACCATCTATGTTTTGAGTTATTACGCGATATATTTTACCCTGTTTCTCTAGAGTTGCCAATGCATTATGGGCAGCATTTGGTTTTGCCTTTTTAATAACAGGGTATCTTTCATTTTTGAAAAAATTCCAATAATACGAAGAATCCTTCATAAAATAATTAATATTTGCATAAACCAAAGGATCATATTTTGACCAAAGACCGCCAGCTCCTCGGAATGTCGATATCCCGCTCTCAGAAGAAATTCCTGCACCTGAAAAAGCAACAACTTTCATTGAGCTTGCAAACATATCCTTTAATTTATTGTATAATTCTTCCATTTCTATAATCTCACAAATGGATTAAATTGCTTCTCAATTCCAATTGTAGTAGAAGGACCATGACCTGTATAAACAATAGTGTCATCAGGCAGAGTATAAAGCTTAGTTTTTATGGATTCAGTCATTTCTTCAAATGAACCTCCACGAAAATCAGTTCTGCCAACACTACCTTGAAATAAGGTATCACCACAAAACACCATACTATTATGAGTAAAGCTCACACCACCAGGTGAATGACCTGGTGTATGTAAAACTTCTAATTTTTCTTTACCTACCATAATTGTATCTCCTTCGTTAAGAAACCTATCTGGTTTAGGCGGTTTTTCAATGTCAACACCCCATCTACGCGCTGCATTCTTTCCATCCTCAAGAAAAAAGAAATCACCTTTATGAGCTATAAACTCAGCATTTAGCTCCTTTCTAAGAGGTGCAACTGCTCCGACATGATCAAAATGACCATGAGTTGCAAGAATGAATTTTACTGTTATATCAAGTTCTCTAACCCGTTTTAATATATCATTTGCATCATCACCTGGATCAATAATAACGCCCTCTCCAGTATTATCATCCCATACAATATAACAGTTTGAATATAGTGGACCAACTACCAATTGTTCAACTTTAAGCTTTGAAGACATAGGATCATCCCTTGATTTGAAGAAATGGGATATTAATATACATATTAATAAATCTAATCTGTTGTAGCTATTAATTAAAAAATAAGTTGTGTTTTTATTGATTTTCACGATAGATATTATTCAAAAAAAAGAATTTTAGTTTTTTATTCTCTTTTGCTTATCAGTTAAAAGTGTTATTGCATTATCAGTTAATTCAATTTCATCATATGAAACATATTGTAATACTTCATAAACCAATAATTTTCTTATGATAATTCCTAGTTCTTTTCTTGAAACATGCAGTAGATGTCTTGCGGTTTCTGTATCCATATCTCTAGAAAATAACATCTGTAAAAAATCATATTCTTTCTCATTTAACTCAACTAATTTCTTTGAATTTTCAGGTACTTGATCAAAACCGGTCATTTCCATCATATAATCCTTAATGATTTTATCTAATGGCAGCTTATCTAATACTTCACCTTTTTTATTATAGATGGTACAGATATTATCATTGTATTCCCAGAACGCAACATTGTCCCAGGTATAATTTAATAGGCTGATATATTTTTTATCCATATTTTTTGATTTGTTTTCTTGAGAGGGATTTTTGAATGGTTTTTTACTTTTCTTTTGTTTGTAGTAATAATGTTGTTCAAGCTGAATTAGATCTAGATCTATACCATGTTTTTTGATCTGTGATATATATCGATAGTCAAGTTGGCTTTTTAACTCGTTTATTAAGTATAATCCTGCTTTACCGTTCTTAATGTTCATACCTGTAACTCTGATAATTGATTCAATTGCTTTTGCGATTTCTTGTTGGTTAATAGAATCTATGTCAAGGAAAATTTCTATGATGTCGTCTTTATCATCAGTATATATCGATTCTTTTACTTTGATATATCTAAGAAATATAAACTTGTCTTCTAGTGTGTTTATTATATCTGTTAAGATCATTGCTGAATAACTTGAAGATGTGCGTCTACTCACAATGTTATAGAGTGTTGAAAAAACGTGTTTTAACAGTTCAGAGTTTGAAAAACCACTCATATAGCTCCCACCTCATTTTCTATTCTCCATAATTATTTCTATGTTATACTTTCAAATTTCTAATATAAAAACATATCGTGTAAAAATGTCATAATGAAAAAATAGAAAAATTTCATAATCTTGCTTTTCATAGAAAAAATTTGACGATTGATAAGAGAAGACTCAGATAAATCTCCCCATAGTGAATGAACATATGTCACACCTCATGTTATCATATATGTTTGTCATGATACACATAAGAAGCGACATATGTCCTGTCCTAACACAAAATCATAAATTATACCGTGATAGTTATATTTATATATGTGAGAAATAGATTATATAAAGGTGATAGTAAAATGATAAACACAAAACATATGAAAAATATGGTTATAATATGTTTAGTTACAATACTTGTTTTTTCCACTTCTGCATTACCAATTTCAATTAGTAATACAAGCATTGAAAAATCAGAACCTCAAATATTAAATAACGTGGTATGTGGTGATATAGATGGAAACGGCGATATTGAAATCAATGATATCGTATACCTTGTTAACTTCATGTTTCACGAAGGTCCCGCTCCACCAATAATGTGTCAATGTGATGTAGATGGAAATGGTATTGGTCCAGATATCGCTGATCTTATCTATCTTGTTGATTATATGTTCCAAGGTGGTCCACCACCAGTAGAAACATGCTGTGAACCTCAAGGTTATTGGGAGAGCATTGGTCCATTTGAAGGAGGAGGACCCGATATTGTTGAATGTGATCCATTTAATTCAAATATTATCTATGTTGGTAACAATGGTGGCAGTGGACTAGTTGAAGGCCTTTTTAGAAGTATAGATGCAGGTGAGACATGGGAGATACTCAAAGGTGGTAAAGTATATTCATTGGCAATAGATCCTACTGATTCAAATATATTATATGCAGGTGTTCATAACCTTCTTTATAAAAGCCTTGATGGCGGGGACTCTTGGACTATCTTAGAATCAGATGATCCTTATTTTGATGTAGTAATGTTTACATCAATTGCAATTTACCCTGAAGATCCCTCAATTGTATATGCATGCGGATCAGATTTCTTATATGGCTCTTTTCTCTATGTATCATATGATGCTGGTTCAAATTGGGCCTGTCTTTTAGATAACTTTGAAAATCCTGGTATATTTCGAATTATTGTCGATCTTTGGGATCCGCGAATAATATATGGTGCTGTAAATGGATTAGGAATTTACAAAAGCACAGATGCTGGCAACACCTGGGAATGGAAAAACACGGGTCTTACAAACCTTAACATCTATGAAATGGAACAAGGAATTGTATTTGATGAATCATATGTTATTTATGTTTCAACATTAAATAATGGTATCTTTTTCACTGAAAATTATGCGGAAACTTGGCATCCCCGAAATAATGGCCTTTCATCTTTACAGGTTTCATCGCTTGCTACAATGAAAGACGATGGCTATAAAATCTATGCGGGTACTATAGATGGAATATTTCGTTCTATAGATGGTGGATTAAATTGGTTATCCCTCAGTGATCTTCCAGCTTACACTACTGCTGGTGGATCGGCTAATAGATGGGTAGTTGGCCTTGCTGTCGATCCGTTTGACTGGGATACGGTTTATGCATCTTGTTATGACATTGTATATAAGTCACAGAATGCTGGTGATACATGGGAGTTTATTGGCCTACCAATCGCCATGGTCACAACACTAGAAGCTGATCCAAATAACCCTGAGACAATTTATTGTGGCGGCCGATATGGTTCATTATTTTATAAAAGCATTAATAATGGCTTGGATTGGAGACGTTGGGTTCCTCCAGAACCCTCACCTTATGATACAACTGTAATCAGGGTTCATCCTCAGGATTCTAATGTTATCTATCTCGGTGGTTACAATATTGGTAGTGGATTTTATAAAAGCATGGATGCAGGTGAGACATGGGTTGAAATGAATGAAGGTCTTTATGATATGAAAGATAGATGTATAGAAGACCTCGCAATTGATCCAAATAATGCAGAGATGCTATATCTAGGAACGCTTAATGGTGTTTTTAAATCAGATACCGGTGGAGAGCGTTGGTTTGACACTGGTCTTACCATTTATTCTATTCATGTCATGACAATAGAAACACATCCAATAGAGTCAGATATTATTTATGCAGGAACATATAACAATGGATTACATAAGAGTGTTAATGGAGGAGCTGACTGGATTGAGCTTGACACTGGACTAGATGAAGAAGTCTATATGGATATAGTAATTGATCCTATCAATCCTGAAACGGTGTATGTTGCTACAAGGGATAATGGTATTCTAAAAAGCACTGATGCAGGTCATACCTGGGCCATAATTAACAATGGATTGGGAGTAACTCCACCTGCAATACGGGCTCTTCTTATATACAATCCTACACCAACTTCAACGGAGATCTATGCAGGCACAAGTGGAGGATACATATTCAAAAGCACTAATGATGGTATGCAATGGAACCAGCTGACCACAGAGGGAATATTAATAAGATTATCGATAAGCTGTCTAGAGTATACTATATCACCTGAAAATGGATTTACATTGTTTGCTGGGACCTATGGTGGCGGTGTTTATTGCTACATAGAAGAACAATAATACAAATTAGTTTCTAATTGATATTGAATAATACAATTATTTTTCTAGAAACATTTAAATAAAATTTTTTCATACTTAAAGATAAAAATAGGGAGACATACAAAAAATGTATACAATTCTAAAAAAAAGTATTATTATTACAATAATAGTACTATTTATAGGGGCAAGTGTCTCAATGAGCATTAGTAGTACAGTTATAATAGATGATAACGAAAGAATAATCGAGGATAATATTTATTCAGATTCTATGATGCGACAGGTGGATGTTTCATCTCAGCCGATTCTTGAATATTTGGAATTTGAAGGTATAGAAAACTTAATTGACGATATTTCATCTGATTGTTATACTATGGCACCTTATCCAGTTGAATATCTACATCCTGCTCTTGGTGATGCGGGAAATGGTTATCTAACAAAGATGTATGAATATTATGATGGAGTATCACCACTCAGCTATGTTTTTATCCATGGTTCAGATAATGATGGAGGTAGCTGGACGGGTTGCTGCTGGGTAGATATATATGGTGCAACATATCCAGAGGTTGATTATTGGGGGAGTGGAACTCAATTTTATGGTACTTTTATACCCCCAAGTAGTTTTTACAATGGAGGTGCATTCATTCTTGCGGATATTCCAGATCCAATGAACCCGAATACCTGGTACATTGGTTTTTCAAGTATGCATCTTAGTGGATGGTACGACATGCGTATGGTAGAAATTGCTGCGGATAACGGGCAACAATATTGGAACTGGGGATTTCAATCCGCTATTATTAGCAGGGGATACCCTGGAAGCCCCTTGTTTGATGTTCCAATAATATTTGGATGGTACAGTAACGGTGCTCCTATAGCAAGTTATTATGATGTTTATGAAAACTGTTTAACAACATCAGCAGATATTGATCATAGTAATGGTAAAACCTACGCGGTTTATGATAGGTATGAAGCAACAGATAATCAGTATCAGCTTTTACTTCGCCAGGATTATTTCTATAACTGGGATATAACAACTGATTCTGCTATTCTTAGTTTTATAGACACGGATCAACATATAATAAACCCAGTTATTGCAGCAAATAATAATCAAGTTGTTCTGGTTGCTGAAGTATATCATGATGCAAATCCATCTGATTCTGATATAATCTGCTGGGTAGCTTCAAATGGAGATGTTGATAGTTTATCGCTTACTAGTGTCGTTGCAGATACTGTTGATGCTGAGAGATATCCAGAGATATCACATGTTATGGATAACATGTTTGTTTGTACATTTGTAAGAAACAACAATCTTTATGCAACTTGGACAACTGATGGAGGGCTTACTTGGAGTAACCCAGTTCAGGTAAATAGCCCCGATGAAATAGTTGTTGAGGAATATAGAACAGCTGATATTGGAGATAACGGTGGAAAGGTAATCTATGAATACATGCTATTAGGTGACGACACCATTTATTATAACATTCAGACCTTGGATCTAACAGATAATGATTCCGATGGTATACCTGATATATGGGATAACTGCCCGGAGAATTATAATCCTCTTCAGGAAGATGATGATTCAGATGGTGTCGGAGACGTCTGTGACAACTGTCCATATGATTATAATCCTTCACAGGATGATAGCGATAGTGATGGCATGGGCGATCCCTGTGATATCTGCCCACTTGACCCCGAAAACGATATTGATGGTGATGGATTATGTGCCAATGATGATAACTGCCCGGAGAATTATAATCCTCTTCAGGAAGATGATGATTCAGATGGTGTCGGAGACGTCTGTGACAACTGCTTTTCAACCTACAATCCTGACCAACTAGATGCAGATAATGATGGTACAGGTGATCTCTGTGACACATGTACCGATACAGATGGAGATGGATATGGTAACCCAGGTTACCCAGAAAACACATGCCCTGATGATAACTGCCCATATGCATACAACCCTGGACAAGAAGACACCAATTTCGATGGAGCTGGTGATGCATGCTCAGGTTGCGCTGATATCGATGGAAACGGGGTTGGTCCTGATATTGCTGATCTTGTGTATCTAGTGGATTATATGTTTCAGGGTGGTCCTGCACCAGTTCTTGGCTGTTGCGATATATAAATAAAAAAATGCTGTTGATTTAGATAGTTTATACTAGCTCATTTAATCAATAAAGTTTATATTATTAAGCTTATATAAAAAGGAGGAAAATTGTGAAAATTTGCAGATCTTGTTATATAATTGGGAAAATACTTATAATAATATTATTTATTATCAGTTTAAACGCAATTTCTATTGTACAAACATCTTTACATAAATCATCGGAGAACTGGTTTTTTGAAACAGTTGATACTGAAGGATATAATGGAAGATATACATCAATTGATGTTGATTCAAATAAATATCCACATATTAGTTATTGCCGAGAAGATAATGATGGATATGTAAAATATGCATTTTGGAATGGAACTCAATGGAAAATTTATACCTTAGATTTTGGTTCAGGTGGTACAAATAGTAATGTTATGACAACTTCAATAATTTTAGATGAAAACGATTATCCACATATAGCATATAGTAAACCACCTAATCTTGTAAACTATACTTATTGGGATGGAAACCAATGGAATTATTCTATTGTTTATGAAGGATCTGGTATTTATGGATCAGTTGGAATTGATTTAGATTCTAATGGTTTTCCCCATATAAGTTATTGTGATGGGTATGGAATATGCTATATAAGATATGCATACTGGAATGGTTCACAGTGGATAAACGAAATAGTTGATTCAAGTAGATACTGTGGAATACATAATTCTATAAAGATCGATTCAAATAATTGCCCCCATATAGCGTATATAAAAACTTCAGAGAAATCTATAAGATATGCAAATAAAACACAGAACGATTCAGAATGGAATATTCAAACAGTTGACTCAGTTGGATCAAATTATCTATTATATCCATCTATTGATCTTGACTCAAACCAGTACCCACATATTGGATATTACAAAACCGGCTCAAATGATTTGAGATATGCCTTTAGAAATGAATCAAGCATGGAATGGAATGTACAAACAATTGTATCCACAGGTCATATAGGATATTCTTACTCACTAGCATTAACATATCAGGATTACCCATACTTCATGTATCAAAATATTGAAGAGAAGGATCTAGAATTCATATATTGGGATGGCATATCATGGATTAATGGGAAAATTGATACTGCAGGAGATGTTGGTTGTTGTAGTCATATCGCTCTTGATTCAGATAATTATGCCCATATAAGTTACCGTGATGAAGAATCTTATAATCTAAAATATGCAAGGGAGCTTAACAAATATCCAATTACCCCTAGTAATCCAACACCATCTGACAATTCAATTGATATCGAGATTGATACAATTTTAAGTTGGACATCTAGTGGTGATCCAGATGGAGACAATGTTACATTTGATGTTTATTTTGGAAATACATCTCAACCATCAAAAATAGCAGATAATATATCCAATACTTGGTTTGATCCCGGTGAAATGGAATATAACACAACCTATTATTGGCAGATTGCTGTATGGGATGATTATGGTCTTTGCAACTATGGATCTGAATGGCAATTCACGACACATAAAGTAATATGTGGTGATATTGATAACGATGGAAAAGGACCAGATATCGCTGATTTGGTATTTCTTGTGGAATATATGTTTCAAGGGGGACCCGAGCCACCAATCATGTGCCAAGCAGATGTCGACGCAAACGGTGCAGGACCAGATATCGCTGATCTAGTATACCTAGTAGATTACATGTTCCATGGTGGACCACCGCCCGGTGATTGTTGTAATCCATCATGATACTCCTATAAAATTCCTGGTATCTCTTCCTTTTTTCCTTCAAATATAGGAATGTTTTATTAAATTTTAGTTAAAAATTGTATGATTAATGTAGCTTTTTAGGGTTTAAATCCCCGCCTTTAAAGGCGCTTTTTGCAATAAACTCTTTTTCTAGGTCATCTATTTTTGCTTTGGGCAGGCGCGCTCGCCAGAGGCGAGTGCTATGAGAGACCTGCCCAGGAGCAAA
>JAUWIE010000018.1 GCA_030605515.1 Thermoplasmatota archaeon | reverse complement strand
AAACATCACCATGATGAATATGGTTATCAAGAAGGCTAGCCAGTAGATTATGAGCACTTGTTATCGCATGCATATCACCAGTAAAATGAAGGTTAATATCCTCCATTGGAAGAACCTGGGAGTAACCACCGCCTGTTGCACCACCTTTTAAACCCATCATAGGGCCAAGAGATGGCTCCCTGATAGCAAGCATTGTTTTTTTATCAAGCTTAACAAGAGCCTGTGCAAGACCAATAGTAACAGTGGTTTTACCTTCACCCTCAGATGTAGGATTAATTGTTGTAACAAGAATAAGTTTCCCATCCTTTTCATTCTGAACTCTATTTAATGCATTGAGAGAAATTTTTGCTTTGAAATTGCCCCATGGAATAACATCATCTTTTTGCAATCCTGCTTTTTCTGCTATATCAAAAATATTCTGAAGTTTTGCTGATCTAGCTATCTCTATATCAGATTTCATACGACAGGTCAAATATACTCAGTATTACTTAAAAATTTGCTAAAGTATTTTCATGCATTTAATATCTTACGAGCAGTCCAAATTTCTTTAGGTAAATAGTCATAAATAGTATCATATTTAGACGACTTAGGAATATCTATTATTTGATTTGTTTTTGAATTATCTAGTTCTATTTCTTGTAAAGTTTTCTGAATCATTTTTTTGTTTAGCTCCCAGTAATGAATTCTCCATAGTTTTCCGTTATGTAATCTAGCTTCTATTCCCTTTGTAGATAATATTCCTTTTAATTCCAATATATAAAAAATCTGTCTGTCCCTCATATCAAGTAGATTATCCTGAACGATTTCTTCAAATCCAAAATAATCCATGACCATGTGGGCATATTCTTCTGCTTGTTCAATATCAATATCTAAGATGTCTGCAAGGACCAAGGTTATGTCATGAATAGTAGTTATAAAATTATCACCCCATTAAGATTCTTCTTTGATAATATTTTTATTGCTCATGCTATATATATT
The DNA here is from genome assembly GCA_030605515.1 of Thermoplasmatota archaeon. Lineage (GTDB taxonomy): Archaea > Thermoplasmatota > E2 > DHVEG-1 > DHVEG-1 > JAUWIE01. The sequence goes on along the minus strand of JAUWIE010000018.1, from coordinate 4,597 downwards.
TTTCTGTAAAAAAGCTTATTTTTATTAAAAAAATTGAATAATATTAAATTTAAATCATAATATTGCTATATCTTTTCATTGACAATTTTCATTATTTTATCAGTTTTGTCACTAGAATTACTCTCAATTTTTTCCAACTCAGAAATAGTATTTTCTACAAATTTTTCATCTTTAATAGATCCAAGATTGATTCTAACATTTAAAATAGCAGACTTTACTCCAGCATTTGCCATAAGCGCAGAAACTGCAGCATCAGTAATGGAGCTCTGATTACCTTTTTCAGCAACAACCAATGCTACATCAAGTATTTTTTCACATATCTGAGCGGTTTCAAGTGGAACCAAAGCAGCTTTTTTAAAGGCTTGCTGAATTGCTTGTTTTCTTTTATTTTTTTGTTGATCTGTTTCCTTAGGCATTTTAAAAGCCTTCATAACCTCATTAAAAGCTTCTGTATCCTTATCAATAAACGTTGTAAGCTCTTTACGTAATTTTTCACTATTACTAAAAACAGCTTTTATTTCATCCTGAACATTGGTATATTTTTCTTTTCCAATAGTTAGATTACATACCATCGAAGATAATGCACATCCAAGAGCACCAGAAAGCGCTGCAACACTCCCACCACCAGGAGCAGGAGATGAAGAAGCAAGTTCAGATAAAAATCCTTTAACACTTAAAGATGCAAGCGGTCCAGTTTCTTCAACCATATACTCAATAACTTTTTCCTCAGGATAAAAAGGATATAACTGAGATAAACCAAGTTTTTCTATTGCTATTGAAACAAGTTCTTCTTCATTAGTAGAAACTTTCATTTTTTCTTTTTTCATGTAGAATTTTCCTGCTAAGCTAAGTGCTTCTTTAGGAACTAATCCAACAATTTCACTCCCTGTCACATTAGCTCCAAGTTTTCTAGCTTCCTCTTTTGAGGCTTCATATACATCGTGAAGTGATACATTATAAAAATTCAGTAGATTCATAGATATCTGTGCAATATTTTCGTCATACATCATCCCTCCAGCTTGAACTCCTTTAAAGCATCCCGGGATTCGCTTGGCCTTCCCATCTGGTCCAATTATTTTTTCACCATTTTTATCTTTTTTAAGCACTCCGCTTGTCCTAATTTTCCCTGCTATCTTAGAAGCAATGGATTTATCATTTGTATCAAGATTGATATTATAGGCTATGAGTATCTCTCTTGCCCCAGTTGCAGTTGCTCCACTTTTAGGTACAAATACTGGTTTACCATAGTCTGGTTTGAATGAAGGATCTTTAAACTTTTCTTCAAGTGCTTCATATTCACCTTTCCTTATATCCGGAAGTCTGACTCTTTCTTTTTTTATTGCAGAATTTGCATATAGAAATACTGGGATGCCAAGTTCTTTTCCCATTCTTTCACCAAATTTCTTTGAAAGTTTGATACAATCATCCTGCGTGACACCTTTTATTGGTATAAATGGCATTACATCCAAAGCACCCATTCTAGCATGTTCACCCTTGTGTTTTGTCATATCAATTAATGCAATACCAACCTTAGCTGCCTGAAATGCAGCTTCAAGAACAGGTTCAGGCTCTCCTACAAAAGTATAAACAGTTCTATTGAAATCAGCACCTGGATCTACATTAAGTAACTTGACACCATCAACAGTCTTTATTGCAGCAGCTATAGCCTCAATTATTGAGTTATCTATTCCCTCGCTAAAATTTGGAACACATTCAACTATTTTATCCATATTAATTACCGTAAACCCTTAATCTAGGAACCTCATTTAACTATTTGGGCATAACATGGAAAACATTGATATTCTAATAAAAAATGCAAACGAACTTATAACCTTAAAAGGTCCAAATAGACCAAGAATAATGGAAGAACTGAAAAATCTATCAATAATTAAAAATGGTTCTATAGCAATTAAAGATAGTAAAATCATTGATATTGGAAAAAATCTTAAATATAAAGCAGAAAAGATCATAGACGCTTCAGGAAAAACTGTGCTTCCTGGTTTTATCGACCCTCATACTCACGTTGTATTTGCAGGATCACGAGAATTTGAACTTGATATGAAGCTTAAAGGATTATCCTATATGGATATTCTAAACAGTGGTGGAGGAATTTTTTATACTGTAAATAAAACAAGAAAAGCCTCTGAAAAAGACCTACTCTCACAAAGCATATGTCGCCTTGACAAAATGCTTACATATGGAACTACTACCTGTGAAGCCAAATCAGGATATGGTCTCAATATTGAGTCTGAAATGAAAATTTTAAAGGTTCAAGAGAAGTTAAACAAAGAGCATAAGATTGACATTGTTTCTACTTTCCTAGGAGCACATGCCATTCCAAAAGAGTATAAAGTCGATGAGTATGTGGACATAATAATCAATGATATGCTCCCTAAAATTAGAGGACTAGCTAATTTTTGTGATGTTTTTTGTGAAAAAGGAGTTTTTACTGTTGAACAATCAAGACATATCCTTGAGGCTGGGAAAGATTATAATCTAACACCAAAGTTGCATGCTGACGAGATTGTCGATACAGGTGGAGCATTACTTTCTTCACAGATCGGTGCTATTAGCGCGGATCATCTTTTAATGTCATCTGATAAAGGGCTTAGACAAATGGCTAAAAAAAGAATAATCGGCGTACTTCTACCAGGTACACCATTTTCGTTGATGCAAAATATCTATGCTCCTGCTAGGAAAATGATTGATTTTGGAGTACCTGTTGCTTTAGCTACTGATCTAAATCCAAATTGTTGGACTGAAAACATGCAATTCATCATTCAACTTGCATGTTTGAATATGAAAATGACTCCAGCAGAGGCAATAACTGGTGCTACATTTAACGCAGCTTGTGCTTTAGGATTAAACGACAGTATTGGAAGCCTTGAAATGGGAAAACAAGCTGATATTATAATTCTTGATTGTCCAAATTACAAGTTTCTACCTTATCATATTGGTGTAAATTTAGTTGATACTGTTATAAAAAAAGGAACAATTGTTTAGTTTTTGTATAGTACAATTTATCATCAGCCTTGGAAATTTAACAATAGATAATACCGAATAACATTGAGCGGATGAGTGATCATAAAAAGACCATATAACATCTAATGATTCTACTATTTTTCAGAGATATCCATAATCTGACAGATTTTTTGATATATAGTTGCTCTATATTTTTTATAACTTGGATGTTTTTTTATAAATGCACAAAGAATATCATCAACGTTTGTTTTCTTCTTTCGTTTAATAAATTTTTTCAGTTTTTTAGTTAAAGTTCTCTCCCAAATCTCTTCTTTATGTGTCTCCAGAATTTGACAAGTGATATGATAAATTTTATTTCTATAATCCTTGTATTGAGAATGTGTTCCAATAAAATCTTCAACTATTTTTTTTACATTCTTATTTTTATTTTCTATTATGAAATCATCAAGTTTGATGGTTAGAACTCTATCAAAGGTATTTTCGTAATAATGTAAATGAATTTCTTTAAGAACTAGTATTACCTCAAATAATGAAAGAATAAATAAAAGTGTGGTTAATATTATTATATGTGTTGCTCTAATACTAATTGCGTGTTCCATTAGGATTAGATCTATTATAATTAAGAAAAAAGGAAGTATAAATGACATTTTTTCTGTTTTTTGTGATTCAGCAAATTCGTTAATAAATGTTCTGATCTTTCCAAGTCTGACCATTTTGATAGGGAATAAAACAACTGTGATTTAACTATTTTGATTCATTTTTTCTTCTTTTTTATAAGTTTACCTATTGCTTTTCCACCTTGTAGATATGCTTCTGTGATGTAGTCTTTATCTTCCATTAATCCTTTTTTTTTCTTATTCTTTTTTTCTATTTTACCTATTCCACGAATCATATTATAACATCAAATTGAAATGAGTCCCTCAATATTTTAGATTATTGTGTACTTATAGACTGTAATAGTATTCCCCTTCTTGTCTCTGTGTTCTATCCATATATGAATCAGGTTTATTTACTCGTGGTCTTTTAGTTTCCTCGTCTCTACGAAATGTTATATCAACATCTTTTAGAAATTTGTTCATTCCTTCATGTAAACTAAAAGGTCCTTGACCACGTCCATATTTCCCTGGCTCTCCATCAAATACGATCAATGCATCGCTTACCATATCAATAAAATATACATCGTGATCAACAATTAAAGCTGATTTCCCTGATTTCTCTATAACTCGTCTAATCGTTCTTGAAGTAATCATCCTTTGTTCGCTATCTAAATATGCTGATGGCTCATCAATAAGGTAAATATCGGATTCTTGAACAAGACAATGAGCAATTGCAGCTCTTTGTAATTCACCACCTGAAAGTGTATCTAGCTGTTTATCAAGTAGATATTTCAGATTCAATGATTCAAATATTTCTGCTTTTAAAAAAGGTGATGTGAATAACTGTTGCGCTTTTTCTTCAAAAAAATCTCTAACTGTACCACTATAATTTGTAGAAATATATTGTGGTTTATAACTTACCTTAATATCAAACTCAACCTTTCCTTTTGAAGGCTCAATAGCCCCTGCAAGCATTTTTACAAATGTTGTTTTTCCAATAGCATTTGGGCCAACAATTC
>JAUWIE010000086.1 GCA_030605515.1 Thermoplasmatota archaeon | reverse complement strand
TGGTCATCAAACAACAGAAGATGGTATAGCAAGTGTTGCAGCAGGTCTTGGAAAAACTGTTGTTGGTGGAGAAAAAGTTTTACGATTTTCACCAAGCTATCCAGAGATCACCCCTGAGTTTTCATCTGCAGATCTTATATTAAAGAATTCACAAAAAGAACTCTATGTAGTTGATACTTTAGAGAAAAACGTGCATCTATCTGAAAAAGATGATTCAACCCTTAATAAAATCAATATTGATGACATAAAAAATGATGGAACCCTTGACTCCATTGCAAGTATTTATGATAGAAACGATGGTATGATACGGGATAGTCTTTCTGATAAAGGACCACCACTGATTACTTTTGCAGGTGTTTTAAAATATGATGTTTTCCCACTTGCATCAATATTACAAGATATTCTTGATATAGGACAAAGAGGTATGGGATGTCCCATAGAAATTGAGTTTGCAGTAAACATAGATAAAAATAAAGAATCTTTACCTACTTTTGCAATACTTCAATTACGACCTCTGGTTCCATCACATGAATATATTGAAATCCATTTAAACGAAAATATCAACAGAGATAATATTTTTATACATTCAGATAAAGCACTTGGAAATGGTATTATTAGGACGATAGAAAATATTGTATATGTACCATCAGCTACTTTTGATAAAACAAAAACAATTGAAATCGCAGAAGAAGTTGGAAAAATAAATGAAACTCTAGTAAAGTCAGCCACGCCATATATGTTAATTGGTCCAGGACGATGGGGAACACAGGATAGATTTCTTGGAATTCCTGTAAAATGGAGTCAAATGTCAGGTGTTTCTGTTGTAGTAGAAACTGCACTTGAAAATTTTATTATTGAACCTTCTCAAGGAACACATTTCTTCCATAATCTTACCTCTAGAGGAATAGGTTACATCAATGTTCCCTATAATTCAAATGAAAATTTCATCGATTGGAAGTGGTTAGAAAAAAATAAAGCAGATAAAGAACTGAAATATGTTAGGCAGATAAAGCTACCTTCACCATTGACTATTAAACTTGATGGAAGATCAGGTCATGCAGTAATCATAAAACCAAGAAAATAGACATATATGAAACAGTGGCCAGTTCCAAATATCTATACAAAAGATATTCCAAAAAAGAGGGCTCCTGATTGTTTTTGGGAAAATAGAGATGATGGTCATCATTGTGATGTAGAATATATTGACTAACATAATTCACAATATTGAAATAATGGACATTCTTTCCTCAACTTCATCTCAAAAATAAAAGGAGAACCTGTAATAAGTATGGTTGAACCTGAAACAAATGGCGTTAAAACCCTTCTTGGTGACCCGAAGAAAGCAATTCTTACACTTGCAATACCAATGATAATTGCAATGTCAGTTCAGACCATTTATAATTTTGTTGATGCACTTTGGGTCTCAGGTTTTGGAATAAATCTTTTTACATCCGCTAGTGTTCCTGAGACAGGTAAAGACGCGCTTGCAGCAATAGGTTATGTCTTACCTTTTTTCTTGATGGCAATATCAATATCAGTAGGTATTGGCATTGGCGGTGGATCTGCAATCTCCCGGAGAATTGGAGCAAAAGATAAAAAAGGAGCTGATAATGTTGCGATTCATACAATAGTAATCACAACATTAATCGCAATTATTTACACAATTAGTCTTTTGATATTTTCTGATAGACTCTTTATTCTAATGGGTGCAGGTAACGCAGCAGGAATGGCGATATCCTATGGTAAGATAATATTTGCTGGTAGCATTGTCATCTTTTTTATTAATATTGCAACCGCAATTTTGAGAGGTGAAGGAGATGTTAAACGTGCAATGTACGCAATAATTCTTGGAAGTATTATCAATATCATATTAGACCCGATTTTTATTTACACCTTTGGTCTTGGTGTCACTGGTGCAGCATATGCAACGGTTCTATCTATGGCTTTAACCTCATTAATATTAATTTACTGGTTGTTTTTCAGAAAGGATACCTATGTATCATTCAAGTTTCTAAATTTCAAATTCAAAAAAGATATAATTAAAGATATTTTTAGAGTAGGATTACCAGCATCAGTTCAGCAGCTCTCAATGGCAATTACAATGATAATAATCAATGTCATCATTGTTAAGATTGCAAATGCCGGTGACAATGGAATTGCTGTTTACTCAACAGGTTGGAGAGTGGTAATGATTGCAATACTTCCTCTTCTTGGTATGGCAACAGCCGTAATATCTGTTACAGGAGCAGCATTTGGAGCTAAAGCTATAAAAAAAATTAACACTGCTTTTATGTACGCGATAAAAATAGGATTATTAATTGAGATAGTAATAGCAGCTATAATTTTTATGTTAGCACCACAGATAACAGCGATTTTTACAACAGGTGAAGGAGCATCTGAAATCGTAGCTGATCTTGAAATGTTTATAAAAATCACATGTTTGTTTTATCCAGGTGCAGCTTTTGGTATTGCATCATCTGCTATGTTTCAAGGAACTGGAAAAGGAACTTATTCACTAATTGCAACATTACTCAGGACAATTGTATTTTCAGTTATTCTTGCACTTATTTTTGTACAAATGTTTAACCCAGCAATTTTGGGGATCTGGTGGGCTCTTGTAGTTGCAAATCTTCTGGGCTCAATAATATCATTTAGCTGGGGAAAACTATACATTAAAAAACTAGCCGCAAAAATAAGCAATTAAAAAAATTTTACTTGGCTTTCACAGTTTTCGTTGCAATAAGATCAACCTTAGTACCAGCAACATTTTTAATGATAATCTCACCTGATGTTACCGGTGCTTTCACCTTTTTTCTTTTTATTTCTTTTAAAACACTAAAAATCTTTCCTTTTGGTACTGTTTTTGAGGTTTTTACACTAACTAGTGGCCAATTGCCACCATCAACAAGCACGGAAGATGTTAAAACCCTTTTAGGGTTAAGAGCCTCGTTAATTGCATAATCAATTCCTTGTTTACACTTATTCCCCTTGACAACATCGCATTTCTGACCATCAATTTTTACTTGTATCTTGCATCCAATTGGACAAACAATACAGGTAATTGTTTTTTCAGTGGTCATCAAGTTTCACCTCCAATGTCTCATTACCTGTTATTGTCATCGCTGGTATTTCAACATCTATTTTAATCATATTAGCAGGGTGTACCCATAGTAATTTCTTATTTACGATTTCCTTATCATCCAGAGTGACTTGTATCCTTAATGATCCAAGAGGTTTCTCAGACCTTAACGTTAATTGAATCATCCCTGAAGTATCAACTCTCTGCGGAACAACATATCTAACATTATTACCTGGAACAACCTTTATGAATTTTTTCTGAGATTTTTTTGTTTGTTTTTTTATTATCCTATATTCTGCTGCATGTTTCCCTGCTTTTTTTGCATCAAACGAAAGTATATCAACAGTATCATACACCTGAAGGCAATTACCACAAGCAAAAACACCATCAAGTGATGTTTTAAAACCCTGAGTTATAACAGGTCCACCTGTAATACTATCAATTTCAATACCAGCATTTTTACTAAGTTCATTTTCAGGGATCAAACCAAGCGAAAGAAGTAGTGTGTCACATTTAATACGTCTCTCAGTCCCAGGAATAATTTTTTTATTATCATCAACCTGGGAAATAGTAACACTTTCAAGTCTATCTCTTCCATCAATTGAAGTTATGGTATGATTTAGAAACAAAGGAATATCATAATCATCAAGACATTGAACCACGTTTCTTGAAAGACCACTAGCATAAGGTAAAAACTCCACTACACCTAAAACATTTGAGCCTTCAAATTTTAAACGTCTTGCCATAATAAGCCCAACATCCCCAGAACCCAGTATTACAACATTTTTACCTGGCATAATATTATAAAGATTAATGAACGCTTGAGCTACACCTGCAGTAAATATACCACTTGGTCGATCACCTGGAATCATTACATTCCATCGGGTTTTTTCCCTACAACCCATTGCAAGAACAATTGATCCTGCTTTAATCTTATGAAGTCCTTTTTTATTAACAGCGATAATTACTCGTTTTTTATTAAACTGAATAACCATTGTCTCTTTCAGTACTTGAACCCCATGTTTTTCAACCATTTGAATATATTTTTCTGCGTACTCAGGACCAGTCATTGAAACTCCGGTTTCTTCAACTCCAAATCCATCATGAATACATTGTGGTAAAATCCCACCAAGCCAGCTATTTCTATCAATTATTACAACTTTATCAGCACCATTATTTTTTGCAGAGGCCGCTGCGGCTAGACCCGCAGGTCCACTACCAATAACAGCGACATCAACAGATTGTTCAATCAAGGTTTTTCACCCCGGGTTCTCCCTGAAAACAAATAAGAATTTGGTGATTTTAATCTCATTTTTCCAATATCCTTATCGAGATGTTCCCCCATGAGTCTAATTATGTGCTGAGTACAGAAACCACCTTGACATCTACCCATTCCAGCTCTACAACGATATTTAACAGAAGAAAGAGTCTGTGCATTAAGTGGATTTGAAAGAGCCTTTATCACCTCTTCCTCTGTTACTTGTTCACATCTACAAACAACTCTACCCCATCGATCATTTTTTTTAATCAGCTCTGATTGTTCCAAATGCGTCTTTTCAGAAAAACGTTTTATGTTTTTCTTCCTTGTTTTAAATGTTTGTTTTTTCTTTAAATCAATATGATTTGAAATCATCTTTGTTACTTCTTTTGCTATAGCAGGAGCGGCTGTAAGCCCTGGTGATTCAATACCAAGAAGATTGATAAAACCAGAAATATTTTTGCTTTCTTCAATTCTAAAATCAGCCCATCCACCAGAATCAGGAGGGTATAGCTTACAACGAATACCAGAATAAGCATTAATTACTGCATTATCAGGTATAGCAGGAAGAATATCTTTTACCTCCTTCAACAAAATATCTATCATATCCTTTGTAGTCCGCTTATCATCAGGATCATCCATAAACTCAGCGCTTGGACCAAGGAGAAGATTACCTTCCATTGTTGGAGTAATATGAACACCTAAAACACCAAGATCCTTTACTGGAACAGGATAAATCATAGAGGATACTAAAAAGCTATAGTTCTTATCTAAAACTAAATACTCTCCTCTACATGGATAAACCTGGAAATCAGGCTCTTCCAACATAGAGACAATTTTTCTACAATTCAAACCTGCAGCATTAACAACAACCTCAGCTTGAAAATCACCTTTACTGGTTTTAATTTTAAAAAGATTCTTTTGTTTTTTAAGATCGATTACTTTAGTCTCAAGAAGAAATCTCACATCGTTTTCAACAGCATTTTCAGCAAGAGCAATTGTAAACTCATATGGAGAAATAATTCCAGCTGTTGGAACCCATAATGCTTTAACACAGGATAGATTTGGTTCTTTTTCTTTCACCTCAGATCCTTCAATTATCTCTAAATCAGGTACTTTATTTTGCTTACCAATATTTTTCAATCGCTTCAGTTCATTTACTTCCTTATTATTTTTAGCTATCACAAATTTACCTGTCCATCTCAACGGAACAGAAAGTTCATCTGCTAATGATTGAATCATGTTGTTTCCTTCAACACAAAATCGGGCTTTGAGTGAAGTAGGAACATAATTAATACCACTATGAATAACACCACTATTAGCTTTACTAACTCCTGAACAAACATCACTTCCTTTTTCAAAAACTATAACATCTAAATTGTATTTTGATAACTCCCGTGCAATAGCAGAACCTATGACACCTCCACCAATAATTGCAACATGGTAGTTTTTCATTGGTTTCGTGGAATAACAAGAGTCATATAAATATATTAGTCGATTATCTATTTACGAAAAGTTTGCAAATAATAACATTAGGAGATAATATGAACGTAAAAATCCCATACGGCAAAGAACTAAAAACGGTAAATATACCTGAACCATGTACGGTACTACTCCCACATAAAATAGATGTATCAGATGAAACCAAAACTATTGAAGACGCATTAAAAAATCCAATAGGCATGAATTCTTTTAAAACATTTATACAAAACTCAAGCCATTTATTGGTAATAGTAAATGATGCATCAAAACCAACTCCGACCGCGAAAATAATTGAACATATTTATCCACTATTCGCACATCATCCTGATGTAAAGTTTTTAATTGCAGCAGGAACCCATAGACCTCCTAATGAAGAAGAATGTCAGTATATATTTGGTAAGTTTTATGATTTATTTAAGGATCGGATTTTTATTCATGATTCAAAAAAAGAAGAAAATATGAAATATCTTGGAAAAACCAAGAGAGGTACTGAAGTCTCTCTAAATAAAATGATTTTTGATGCAGGAAATGTGCTTGTAATTGGTAGTATTGAACCACACTATTTTGCTGGTTATACCGGTGGTAGAAAAGCATTAATTCCAGGAGTAGCCTCATATCAAACAATTGAAATGAATCATCAGTTTGCCTTAAGTGATAAAGCATGTTCTCTTTCCCTTAAGAATAACCCAATTCATAATGATATGATAGATGCAATAAAATTAGTAAAAAACATCAACATATACTCAATTCAAACAGTATTAACAAATGATTATAAAATCTATGCAGCTAGTTGTGGAGATATAATCAAATCTTTTAATGCACTTATTCCATATGCAAATAATGTATATTGCACTCCATCTGAAAAAAAAGGAAATATCGTTTTAACAGTAGTTCCATATCCTATGGATATTGATCTATATCAGTCTCAACATGCTCTTGAAAACGGGAACTTCATACTTGATGATAATGGAGTATTAATTCTTGTTTCAAAATGTCGAATGGGTGTAGGAAATGATGCATTCTTAAAAGTATTATCAAAAACCAATACCCCTCAGGAAGTCTTGGATTTACATGATGGAAAATATAAACTTGGAATTCATAAATCAATAAGAATATTAAAGATTGTATCAAGAGCTCAATTGTTTGCAGTAACCAGTTTAAAAAATAGTACTATTGAAAAAGCAAAGATGAAACCATATAATAGTATTCAAAATGCCATAGATGATGCTGTAAAAATAATAAAAACAAGAGGAGATAAACCAAGAGTTGTATTAATGCCTTCTGGAAACCTTACCGTTCCATTGATTTAAAAAAAAATTATCAATTTAAAAGAGCTTTTTAACTCAAATATTTCTGTACTATTTATATCAAGTAATAACGGAATATTTAAGTAATATAACAGTGTTGTGTATAAAAATGGGGAAACTCTATGAGAAATACTGAAATTAGAAAAATATTGATAACTGCAATTGGTTTACTAATGATAGCTAATGGATCTTCTGTTGTTTTGAATTCTAATTGCGACGCGATGGTAGTACGAGGTGATGGCAATACTGATTTTATAGCAAATTCTCATCTTGCAACAAAAGATGATATTGATGCTATGAGAGAACTAATTGGTGTATATGACCCTGAAGTAAATTATAATGTTTTATATGATGGTCTTGGCACAGGATTTGCACCACTTACTAAGGATGAATGGGATAGTCTGATTGGGGAAATTAGAATTGTTGAATCAAGTCAAATTCCAGCAACAAAAGACTCAGCTTTTGATCTTTCAGCTGATCCATGTTTCCCACAGGTTCGTAGTCAAGGTAGCCAAGGTTCTTGTTCTGCTTGGGCAGCTACCTATTATGCAAATGGATTTGTACAAGCAAAAAACAATGATTGGACTGGTGCCAGTTCTGGAAATAACAATCAATTATTAAGTCCAGCTTTTACTTATAATAAATGTAATCATGGATATGATCATGGTTCTTGGGCAGGGAACAATGCAAAAGTTGCCCAACGAGTTGGGGTATCCCGGTGGGTTGAGATGCCCTATAGCTCAGGTGACTATGTAGGTTGGGGTGATGAGGATGCATGGAGAGATGCTCCAATGTATCGAATTGATAACAGATATTTCTTATATCCATATTATAATGATGCTGATATTAATACTATAAAAGCAGCAATAGATAGCTATATGCCAGTTGCAATTGCAATTGATGCAGATTGTTACTATAATTTTGGATCTGATAACGTTCTTGGATCAAATGCTATGCCATCTGATATAAACCATGCTAACACAATCGTGGGATATGACAACTCAAAAACTGATGCAGAAACAGGTGAAACCGGAGCGTTTAAAATCGTTAATTCATGGGGGCAACTATGGGGTCCAAATAACAATGGCTATTATTGGATGACATATCAGGCTTTCAAGGGCTCATGGAATACTGCTTCTGTTTGCTGGTTTGATGATCAATATATAATACCAGCACATCCTAAACTGATTGGTACTTGGACACTTGATCCACAGTGTGACCGTGATGCCTCAGTAAGCCTTGGTATTGGTCCTTATGGTAGTCCACTTGACACAAGATCACCATGGTGGGATGGTCATTCAGCTGTGATGCATCCCTATCCAGAGTTTATGTGTCTTGATATCACAGAGTTTTATGACGAATGGGATGCCGGGAACTCAGATTTTTATCTATATATTGGTAATGCTTATGGAAATGATGGAACAATTACATCTTTTAATGTAGAATTTTATGATGAGGAATATGATCCGGATAATCCAACTGAGATATCCCTAGAATCACCTGATACACCAGAAAACACACCAGGTTATGTAACAGTATGGATTAGTATAGATGATGTTACTTCACCTACTATCAGTGATGTGCTTTCTACTCCATTATATCAACTACCAAGTCATAACGTAAATATATCTTGTTTTGTAACTGATAATAGAGAAGTTGAAAACGTAAAGGTACATATAACCTATCCTGATAAATCAACAGTAATTAATGTAAGTATGGATAAAGAGACCAGTGATAGCTATTACTATGAAGAAAGCTATAGTTCACTTGGAGCATATGATTATTATATTTGGGCGGTAGATACTAGTGGAAATGAACAAACATCAGAAATGTACTTTTTTGAAATAACAACCAACTTACCAGGTTATGAACCCTATAATCCCTTACCTGATAACCAGGCAATAGCAGTACTTCCTGATGTCACTCTCAGCTGGGATGGTGGTGATCCTGATGGCGACCCAATACTATATGATATTTACTTTGGAGATACAAATCCGCCAACTAAAATAGTTAGTAACCAATCCAGTACAACCTACAATATAGGAACACTTGACCGCTATACAAATTATTATTGGCAAATAATTTCTTGGGATGATCAAGATCGAAAAATGACAAGTCCACTATGGACATTTAGAACAATTTCAGAAAACACAATGACTATTGAAAATACCATTATTATACCTGGGCAGACAGATCTTACAATTCCAATATATGGTGAATGGGATCGAACAATATCAGGATACAGTATTGGACTACAATATCCGTTAGATGCTGTTGAGATCGTAGATATTGATAACACTGGAACAATTGGAGAAGACGCATTTGTATTCCAATATATTGAACCAACTCCCGGGGTAATATCTCTTGGTGTCGCTTGGATGCCGGATTTTTATAAACCCCAGGGTTCAGGTCTTATTGCAAATTTAATTGTAAATATCAATGAAGATATAACTCCAGATGATTACATAATAGATCTTGGCGTGTTTGGCGGGAATCCACCAATTGAGTGTTTATATTCAGATGAAACATCAATTGCTTTCTATCCTGAGGTTGTTGATGGAGCATTAACTATAGGTAGTGGTGAATACGATTGTGCGGATATAAACAACGATGGCACAGGTCCAGATATCACAGACTTGGTATACCTAGTTGATTACATGTTTCAGGGAGGACTAGAGCCACCGATTATGTGCCAAGCAGACATTGATAGTAATGGTGCAGGTCCAGATATCGCAGACTTGGTATACCTTGTAGATTACATGTTCCAAGGTGGGCCACTAATACCAGATACATGCTGTGATTAAACTAAGTAACAAAATATCATCATTTCCCCCTTTTTTTTATTAAAATAACATAATTTTTTTCATATTTTATATTTATTTATAGAAATATTTAAGTTAGATAAAGACATAAACAAATTGAAATATTTAAGGGGGTTTTTTAGAACATGAAAAAAAATATGATTAAAATAGGTTTAACGCTGGGAGTTGTACTTATTTTTCTTGGAGCGAGTGTCACACCTGGTATAAGTGGAAATTTTATTACAAAAATTAACTCTGATGAGTCTATTAATATAAAAGAAATAAAGCATGAAAAAATATTTAGTTCCTTAAAAAATAATAACCCTGAACTTGCAGGTTATTGGCGTTTTGATGAAGGAAATGGAAGTATTGCTTATGATGATTCAGGCTGGAATCGTGATGGAACAATAAATGGTGCGAGTTGGACTAATGGAATACTTGGATATGCTCTTGATTTTGATGGTGTTAATAATTCTGTTTTTACTGATAATAATATTTTTGAAGATTCTGATTTTTATAATGGTGGTACACTTGAAGCATGGGTCAAGGCAGGTACAACTCCTAAAAAAAGTACCGTTGTTGAAATTGAGGGCGTAAAATGTATCGGGACTGCACCTGATGGGTGTCTAAGATGTCTTGTAAATGGTCATAATGTTCAAACATCATCATTTATGATTTATGATGGCATGTGGCATCATGTGGTAATGACATTTTATGGTTCTAATAATCTAACTCTTTATGTTGATGGCCAGGAAATAATGTATGTTGATGGTATATCAGATTATTGGTCTCTTGGTCAGTTAGATAGACCTGTTGGTATTGGTGCACACAGTATGAATCTTTATTTCTTTGATGGAATAATTGATGAAGTTAGAATTTACACAGGTGCTTTGTCAGAAGAAGAAATAAAACAAAATTATGAATTGTATGTTGATCCTGGAAATACTGGATATGAACCATTTTATTATTATATTGGAGATATTGTAAACGCTGTAAATGGGAACTTGTATTTTTCAAAACAGGATATTTCTATAGATGCACTAGGTTTTGACATTGGAGTTATCCGATCATATAATAGTCATAGATCATATGATAACAGTAGTTTTGGCTTTGGTTGGACTTTCAATTTCGGAACTTATTTAATTAATAATGATTTTTATGTGACATGGGTTGATGGAGATGGTTCCATTCATAGATTTTATAATGATGGCGGTGGGAGTTATATTTCTCCACCTGAAGTTCATTCAAAATTAGTTCAAAACCTTGATGAATCATTTACTCTTTGGTTTAAAAACGGTGAGGTATATGATTTTAACTCGAGTGGTGTGCTTACAAATATTGTTGATAAAAATGGTAACACTTTAACATTTTCATACACTGATGGCAACCTTGAAAGCATCGTTGACGATTCTGGACTTTTTCTTAATTTTGAGTATAATGATGATAATAAGATAAGTAGTGTTACTGATCCTCTTGGACGGACAATTGAGTATAGATATGATAGCAATTTTAACCTTATAAATGTAACAGATGCAATGGGAAATTCAACTCTTTATTTCTATGATGCTGATCATAAACTCCTGAGTTCAGTAAATCGAGTCGGAGTATCAATTAACTTTGACTATACAAATAATAAAGTTGAGGAAATATCTTTATCATTATACAATTATACTTCCGAAGAATTTAGTTCAAGTGTTCGACAAAACTCGATTTTCTATGGCAATAATAATGCTGTTGTA
Organism: Thermoplasmatota archaeon; assembly: GCA_030605515.1. Taxonomy (GTDB): domain Archaea; phylum Thermoplasmatota; class E2; order DHVEG-1; family DHVEG-1; genus JAUWIE01. Next base: position 17,965 of record JAUWIE010000086.1, on the reverse strand, counting down.
ATTGGACCAAGAGGAGATAGAACACTTATACAGTTAAATGACAATGGCAATCCAATCAAAATAATAGATGCACTTGGTGGAACTACAAGGCTAACTTGGGATGAAGATATGAACATAGTGGTATTTACCGATGCAAATGGAAATATCTATATCTACCAATATGATGATTATGGTAACCTGATTAATGAAACTAATCCATTAAATTATTCAACATTATTTGAATGGAATAATGTTGAAACAGAAAATCAATATATTTCTCTGTTAGTAAATGTGACAAATGCTCGTGGATACTCAACCAATTCCGGTTATGATGAAAAGGGTAATCTAAACATAACAATAGATGCCACTGGAAATATTTCTTATCATTCATATAACTCACAGGGATATATCATTAAATACACAGATTTTATGGGATATAATACAACTTTTTCATATGATACCCATGGAAATGCCATTAATTTCACTGATGCCTTGGGAAATGTGACGGAGTATAGCTATGACCTCGTTGGTAGATTATCCACTGTAACTAATGCAAAAGGGCATACCACAACTTATATTCATGATAATAATGATAGACAAACAGAAATAATTGATGCAACTGGAAATGTAACGCGCTACTTTTACGATAAAGAAAATAATTTAATAAAAATAATAGATGCTAAAGGATATCAAATCCAATACAGTAACAATGTTATTGATAGAAGAGATAAGGCCACGGACGCATCCGGTAATGAAACTTATTATGTATATGATACTGATGGAAATCTAATTAGTTCAACTGATGCCAATGGTAGAATAACAGATACAACATATGATGCACTAGGGAGAATAACTTCTACTACTGATGCACTTGGAAATAGCGAATATTTTATGTATGATGCTGTAGGAAATTTGATAAAAATAACAGATAAAAATGGTCATTCTACATCATATACTTATGATAACATTTATCGACAAATTATTGAAACTGATGCTATGGGTAACTCAACATATTATGAATATGACCCAGTTAACAATCTTATTAAAGTTACGGATGCGCTTAATTGCAATTCAACAATTCAATACGATAAATTAGACCGCATTGTGAAAATAATAGATGCAACAGGGAATTTTACTGCATATTATTATGATGCAAATGATAATATGATTGAAATAAAGAATGAACGTGGTTTTTCAACAAAATATGAATGTAATTCTCTTAACCAACCGATAAAGATAATTGATTCATTAGGTAATGAAACAAGGCTTGTATATGATGCAGTTAATAATCTTGAAAAAGTATTTGATGCATTAGGGCATTCAATTACGTATTCATATGATGCATTGGATAGATTGATCAGCGTTACCGATTCTTCAGGAAATAAGTCTATAATTGATTATGATGCTTTAGGAAACGTAATCATGGAAACTGATGCCAATAGGCATTCTACTTTTTATGAATATGACAATCTGAGTCGAATCAAAAAGATCATTGATGCAACTGGAAACAAAACCTTATACGGCTATGATGCAAATGGAAATCATATTAAAACAATAAACGCAAATGGATATACAACAAATTATTATTATGATGCAGTTGATCGTTTAATTCAAGTATCAAAGGGTTGTTGTGATGAGATTATTTATGGTTATGATGCTTCTGGGAATCTAATTAATGTTACAGATACAAATGGACATACAACAAAATATGAATATAATGCATTAAACCAACTAATAAAAACCACAGATCCAACAGGGAACCAAACATTACAAACATATGATAAAGTCAGCAATCTAAAAACAATCATCAACACCAGAGGATTCACTACAACATATACCTACGACGACCTTAATAGACTAATAAAAATAACCGATGCTACAGGAAACAACACAATATACAAATATGACCCAGTTGGAAATCTAATAACTGAAACAGATGCAAATGGGAAAACAATTAATTACACGTATGATGTTTTAAACCGAGCGGTAAAGATAACCGATGCTCTTGGCTATACATCAAATTATGAATATGATCCAATTGGAAATTTAATAACTGAAACAGATGCGAATGGACAGTCAACGGAATACCAATATGATTCTCTTAATCGACTAGTTAAAATTATTGATTCTACAAATAACGAGACAGTCTATAATTATGACGGCGTTGGAAATCTGTTAAATGTTACAAATGCAAATGGACATACTAAGGAATATGAACACGATGAATTAAATAGGCTTATAAAAGCAGTCACACCACTAGGATTTGAAACGACCTATTCCTATGATTCAATGGGAAATCTTATAGGTAGAAAAGATGCGAACGGCAACACAACCATTTATGAATATGATGCACTAAACCGTCTTGTAAATACTACATATCCTGATGGGAGTAAAGTAATAAAGAAGTATAATGCAGTTGGAAACATTGTTAATGTAATAAATACGGGGGGATTAGAAGAGATAATATCCAAATCTTATGATGAACTCAACAAGCTTATCTTTGTTGAAATAGATTATGGCTCCTTTAACAAAAATATTAGTTACCTCTATGATTCAAATGGTAACTGTATAAAAATGAAGGATCCAGATGGAGGTAGTACTGTGTACCAGTATGATGCAGTTGATCAGCTTATTAGTGTTACTAATCCATCAGATGAGACAACAACTTTTAGTTATGATAACGGGGAAAGAAGAATTGGAATGACCTATTCAAATGGAATAAAAACCTCTTATTCTTATGATGTTTTGAATAGGTTACTAAATCTTACAATTAAGAATTCAGCTGAAACAATTATCCAGAGTTACTCGTATTCATATGATGCTGTTGGCAATAGATTAAATATGACAGAAATCGGTAGAGGTATTACTCATTATGAATATGATGAATTGTACAGATTGATAAATGTTTCTTATCCAACGGGAGTTAGCACACAGTATACATATGATGGAATTGGAAACAGGTTAACCATGGAAAATGATACATTAACAATCTCTTATATTTATGATGATGATACCAGATTAACAAACGCTGGCTCGACAATCTTTTCATACGACAACAATGGTAATTTAATTAGTAAAAATGTTAAGGGTGCTATTACATCATATGAATATGATTATGAAAATAGATTAAAAAAAGTGATTCTTCCAGACACAAGTCAAGTGACATATCATTATTCCAATGATGGAGATCGATTAAGTAGAACCGATATCGATGAAACAACATACTATTTCTATGATCATGAAGATATATTAATGGAACTTGATGAGACAGGTGTGCCAATTGCAGAATATACTCATGGGCCAAGAATCGACGAACCCGTTATTTTAAACAGAAGTGGAGAAACATCATTTTATCATTTCGATGCTCTTGGTAGTATAACTTCTCTTACAGATTCAAATGGAGATATAGTAGCCATTTACGACTATGACGTGTTTGGAACAATATTAGAAGATACAGGGGGCATTGTTAACCCCTATGGATTTACCGGCAGAGAATATGATAATAAAACCAAATTGTATTATTTCAGAGCTAGGAATTATGACCCTGAGGTCGGGAGATTCATATCTAAAGATCCACTTGATAGTACCAATTTGTATAGTTATGTGAACAACAACCCGGTAAATCAATTAGATCCATTGGGAATGGAAGAGCAACCACCTGATCCAAAGATTAAAGAACGTAGGCAAAAAATAAATGCAAAACTTCGATCGTTGCAGGATAAACGTGATGAAAAAGGTCTTAATCAGCAGGAGCGCGATCAGTATTATAAACTTTTAGATGAGAAAAAAGCTCTTGATGAAGCTCATCCTTCGAAACAGAAGCTTGAAGAAGATCGTAAGGCTAAAGAAGAAGAACGAAAAGATAATAAACATATAGAAAAACTTGGAGAGGCTATAAAAAGACAGGTTGGTAGAGAAAGATTTGATCCAGGGGATTGTTGGGGTTTAGAAGCAGAAGCAAAATATTCTAATGGTGCAACAAAGAAAATAACTGGAACGAAATCTAATCCAACGAGACTTTCTGCTAAGCAACTTGAAGAAATTCGGGGTAGAGGAGTTGAGAAAAAAATAATGGTCCCTAAAAGAGATAGCAAGGGAGAAACAGATGCTTGTGAACCAGAACATAAGGGACATTATGTTACGGTAATAATCCATATGCCAAAGAGATCGTTAAGTAAAGAGGATGTAGACAAATTGTTAAAAAAGCCATTAAAGCTCGGAGAAACAAAGAAAGGATGGGTTCATGAACTCGCACAAGACGAAGAAAACCGATATCGAAAATGCTCGATAACACCTAAATATTACAAATCTGGAGTTACGAAGAATACAGGTGGACCTAAAGGATCAGGCACGTATATAAGAAAAGCAATAAATGCCGACAAAGGCAAAGGAAGATGGATTAAGGAAAAGGCCCAACCTGATGAAGAGGGGCTAGGGAGAGTTGAAACATATGTAGATGGTGTACTGTCAAAGAAGGAAACGAAATATTTTAAAGTTGAGAAAAATGTACCTCCACCAGCATCAGATGATAAAACGCCAAAACCTCTTCAAGCACCTCCAATTAGCGGAGGGGCATCCCTGGATGGAGTTGATTACACAGATGCTGTTTTGGACATGCCGACATATATTGATCCGCCTGGTTTTGTTGATATACCTGTGACAGTGCGAAATAAGGGATTCACAAACCTTACTAATCTAACTGTTACCGTGGGTATTTACAATACCTCTGAAAACAGATCAATACTCCTTGTTGTTGATGAATCTGATGGTGCACACACTTGGTTTGAAGAAGCATTAAATGCAAGTAATTTAACATATGATATTGTATTTGTTGACACTGAATATATTCCATTGTATGAAGATGATAACGCATCAACAAAAGACCTTAGGAATTATGATACTATTTTATGGGAAACAGGTAATGATCGGAGTGGAACATTTCAAGATCCGGCTCAAGAAGAATTAGAGAAATATCTTGATGATTGCGGTTGCCTATTTACTGGAGGAGATGGTTTCATGTATGAGTGGTCTGACAACAACGGGACGTTAATGGCGGATTACATGTTCGCTGATGGATACGGAGGAGATACTTTTGATCCAACAATCGATGGTGTACCACTAACTATCGGCGAAGAATTCTCTTTTAACTTAACAGGATCTTCGGGATCTTCATTACAAGATCATAGCGCTAGTATTCGCAGTGTTAAACCAGGGGGCGAACCAAATTTCTTGTATGATGGATCTCTCGCGGGGATACAGGGTCAAAACAAAACTGTAAATGGTACATATAAAACAATTTTGTTTTCCTATGATTTTTCCTCGATAGATAATTTAACACAGAGAGTTTTGCTAATGGAAAGAATTACTGATTTTCTTAAGTGCAAACCTACAGCATCACAGACACAAGATGTCCCTAACATACCAGCTGATCCACAAGACCCAGCAGGTCCAGCAGAGATTGTGCAGTTTACTTTTGAACTACCTCCAGGGACATATACGTCTACCGCAACAATAGATGGACCGTTTGATGACGATAATCCTCTGGATAATCTGGCTACTAGCACTGTTGTGATTAAACCAGCAGGTCCAGTAACAAATCTGGATACAGGGGAAATATTCACTGTAATTCAGGATGCAATCGACGATCCCGATACCCTTAATGGTCATACGATTGCTGTGTATTCTGGAACATATTATGAAAACGTTGTTATTGATAAGTCAATTAATTTAATCGGTGAGAATAGATATACAACCGTTATTGATGGTAGTAACACGGGTAGTGTGGTAACTATCACTGCAGATGAGGTAGAAATAAGTGATTTTACCGTTCAACACAGTGGAACCGAATTTCATGATTCTGGTATCCATCTAGACTCAGATTATAACACCGTTACAGATAATATTGTCACTAATGTCTACCAGGGGATTTTTGTCGATATTTCTGGTTATAATACCATCAGCTATAATATCGTCGATGATAACACCGCAAATGGTATGTATGTTACCTCCTCAGGTGGTGGTAATAATATAATAACTAATAATATCGTGACTAAGAATGTGGATGGAATAGTTATTCAGGATAGTCATAATATCCTAACAGATAACATTTTTAATTATAATGACTGGACCGGAATTCTTGGTATACATAATTATAACATATATATTAACAACACAGTTAATTATAATCAGAGAAATGGGTTTCAAATGGGCTGGGGATGTCATGACAACACTTTAGTTTCCAATAATTTCAGCTATAACAACTGGTGGGGAATAAACGTATATCAAAGTTGTTTTAACAATACTTTTGATTCAAATACCTTGGATTCAAATAGAGATGGATTCAGGTTTGTATCAGGTAGTAGCTACAATACTTTCACCAATAACACGATTAAAAACAGTATATTTCATGGGGCATATTTTATGACTAATGCGGATAATAACAATATCTACCATAACCGATTCATTGATAATAACCAGAATGCTTATGATGAATGTAGCAATATTTGGGATAATGGGTATCCCTCTGGGGGTAATTACTGGTCTGATTTTGATGAACCCAGTGAAGGCGCGTATGATACAAATGGTGATGGCATCGTGGACAGTCCCTATTCTATTCTGGGTGGAAGTAATGAAGATAGATACCCATGGATGTATCCCACAATGGCACCTGTAACAAATATGAATACTTATGAGGAATTCATAACAATTCAAGATGCAATCGATGATCTGGAAACACTTCCAGGTCATACTATTTTTGTAAGAGCAGGAATATACTTTGAAAACGTTGTTGTGCATAAAACATTAACAATAATTGGCGAAAGCGAAGATACAACAATTATTGATGCCGATGGTTATCAAAGTGCGATTCAGCTGACAGCAGATAATGTAGAATTATCTTATTTCATGCTTAGAAACAGTGGTGACTACAACAATCAATATGCAGGAGTTGATATTGATTCAGATTTTAATTTGATATCATTTTGTAATATCGGTGAAAACGATGAAAAAGGAATTAAAGCATGGCATACCTCAAATAACATAATTGAAAACTGTAATATTTATAATAATGCAGAGCAAGGAATTGATCTAGGTATGTGCAACTATAACACTATCATTAGAGATTGCACTATCACAGATAATGGATATGAAGCTATCAAAACCGCAAACCCCTCAGGAAATATTACAATAACAGGTTGTACAATATCAAGTGGTTCAATTAGATTACAGGATGCAAGTTATTGTGTTGTTAAAGATTGTGAAATCTCAAATGGACTGGGTTCAGGGTTAAGATTTGAACAGTGGGCTAGTACTTGTCAGGATAACTTGGTAGAATATAACACAGTTTCAGATTGTTTGAATTATGGCATTGAAGTGACAGAAGGTTTTGATAACACATTTAGGTATAATACAATTGAATCAAACGGTATCACAGGGTTTGTTATTGATCTGGATTCAAATGATAATATGATTTATTGTAATAATTTCATAGGTAACGGTCGAAATGCTTATGACGAGGGTATTAACATATGGAACGTGGAATGTCCTGATGGTGGGAACTACTGGGATGACTTTGAAGATAACCCAGGTTATCCAGAGTATTATACTGTACCAGGCATTCCAGGGAGTGAAAACTTTGATGGTTGTCCTTTAGATGAACCATGGACGCCGTTTCTTTGCGCTGATATTAACGATGATGGAGGAAGTACTATTGATATTTCCGATCTTGTACACCTTGTGGATTATATGTTCCAAGGAGGACCTGCACCCCCGATTATGTGCCAAGCAGATATCAACTCTGACGGATTTGGTCCAGATATATCAGACCTAGTATACCTAGTGGACTATATGTTTAATCAGGGACCAGCACCACCAACAGACTGCTGTGATCCACCATGGTGATTAATTTTTCCTTCTTTTTTTAATTTATTTTCATAGGTTATAAAATATTTTAAATGTTAAGCTTTTTATTATTTATTTTGGGAAATATTTAAATGGGGTGATTGTATATTATTATTGAATTTATTAAAGGGAGGTATACACTAAATATGAAAAAGAATGATATGTTATGGAAAAGCCTAGTTGTAGGTATTTTTATATTATTTATAGGAGCTAGTATCGTACCAAGTATCAGTGGATTTAAAACAATTAAAAAAGAAATTGCTGAACCAGTTAATAACTCTGTAACTCAAAATATAAAAGATATTGAGTCCTTGGGTATTATATCACATCGTGCTACACAAGAAGAAATAGATCAACTTAAAAAGATTATCAACAATCTTAATTATGATACAAAACATCAGAATATTAATAGCGAATATGCTACTGGTTTTATTCTTCCAACAGAAGAAGATTTAGATGCAATGGTTGGAAAAGTAAATATTGCTGATGGAGTCTCACATTCAATGCCCATCCCAACTGTATATGATCTTTCAACAGAAATCTATTTCCCAGAGGTCCATACACAAGGACAACAAGGATCCTGTGTCGCCTGGGCATCAGCATATTATGCAAATGGTTACATGCAGGCAAAGACACGTGGATGGACAGGTACATATAATGCTCAGACTAGTAACTCTTATGACCAGCTAATAAGTCCAGCTTTTGTTTATAATAAATGTAAATACAAAGGAACTGGAATTGGAGCAAACGCAGTTGGATCAACATATACGGATTCTCTTGGACTTATGGAAACCATTGGTGTCTGTCGTGAAATCAAAATGCAATATAATGCTCTTGATTACCTCAGTTGGGGAAGTGAAAACGCTTGGCGTGATGCCCCTCAATATCGAATAAAAAATATTGGTATAATCAATCCACCATTTTCAGCATCTGATCTTACTCTTATGAAAACATTACTTAACAATAGTCATCCTCTTTTATTTGCTCTTGATTCGAGTAATCTTGCAGGGAATACCGGTGGTCTAGGTGAAGATGATGATATTCTTGAAAACTCTGAAATAAGTATGGGAGCAACACATGCACAATGTATCGTGGGGTATAATGATAGTAAAACTGTTCCATATAACCCTGCAGAGGTAGGTGGATTTAAAATTGTGAATTCTTGGGGTAAATCCTGGGGAAAGACAACTGGAGGTCGGTTAAACGCAGGTAAATGGAGTGATGAAGCAGATGAACTAAATCGTGGAGGATTCTATTGGATAACTTACCTAGGACTTCAAATGAAGATCAACACCCCGGTATACTATTTTGATATTGAATATGATACAGATGAAAGCCCATCAATGATTGGAGCTTGGACTCTTTATGATAACCCAGGAAATAGAGATGCACATTTCAACATGACCATTGGTTTTCTTGACCAACAAAATATGCATTGGGCGCATAAACAACAAGCTGAAGAATATCTCCCAAGTTTTATGTGTCTAGATGTAACCAAGTTCTATGATGACTGGATAACAGGAACAACAGATTTTCATCTAGTAATAGGTGACTCAGCAAAACAAGATGTAAATATTACAAAGTTTTGGGTTGAATATTATAATGAAAGCTACAATCCAGGATATCCATCTAAAAGATCTGGTAATGTAACACCTACTCAAAGTCAAGTAGCAATCCAGGGTCCAACTGATATTACACTATTTTTTAATCTTATTCATAATACCGATAATAATCAAATTTATACAACATTTCAAGATGCAATTGATGATGCAACATCTGGTGATTATCTAGAAGTATACCCAGGTGTTTATGATGTTAACCAAATTGTGATAAATAAACCACTGACAATTATTGCAAGAGATAAAGATAATACAGTCATAGACGGATATGGTAGCTTTAAACCTGACGGGGTGAAAATAACAGCTGATGGTGTAAATTTAACTGGTTTTACAATTAAAAATTTTGCATTTGGAAACAGTCTAGGTATATATTCTGATAATAACGCCATTATCGGAAATACCATTCAGAGTAATCATGATGGGATTTACATACAAGGTAGTGGTAATCTACTTAGTAATAACAATGTGAATTCTCATACAAATGGTAAAGGAATAATTATTTCAAATACAAGCTTTGATAATGTTGTTACGGGTAATACTCTTTCAAATAATGATTATGGTATCTATGTAGAGTCAGATGCGTATGATAACATCATAGCAAACAATATTCTTTTCTCACATACAACCACTAACATCTATGTTGCAGGATTTGACAATGTGATACATCAAAATACTATATCTGCTAGTGGTGGGGCGAATGGAATTCATTTAGAAAACGCAACGGCAAATGTTGTATCTGGTAATTCAATTTTTACTTGTGATAGTGGTGTTGATGTTGATAATAGCAATGATAATACAATTACGCAGAATCAAATTGAAAATAACAACGATGGAATTACAATGACAGGTTCAGATGGTAACACTGTGTATCATAACAATCTTGTTCAAAATGGTGATAATGGATATGACGATGGAACAAATGATTGGAGTCTGAACTATCCTTATGGTGGTAATTATTGGAGTGATCATTCAGGTAGCGATACAAATAATGATGGAATAATTGATAATCCTAAAGCTATTGCTGGTGGAGCTGTTGATCCAAACCCGTTTGTTGATCAGAATGAATGGGCCAATCAAGGATATACTTGTACTCATAATACAAACAGTGGAACAGTGATTGCTACACCAATACAAACAGCAGTTAATCAAGCTAGTATAGGTGATAAACTTGTGGTAAGCGCCGGAAGTTACAACCAGCATGTATTAATCAATAAGACACTTATGTTTATCGGTTCAAGTAAATCTCAAACATCGCTTTATCAGAGTAGTGGAACTGTAGTTGATGTGACAGCTGATGATGTTGTGATCATGGGTTTTACTCTTAACACAGGTGGTTCTTCATCATATACCCTTCATGTAACATCAAATAATACCGTTATTCTTGGAAACTTATTAAGAGGATTTTACTGTATTGTAATTGATAGAGGTAATAACCATATCATCTGTAACAATGATGAAAACAACTATCAGACGTATAATTATGGAAGTGGAATCGGTATTCTACTTTGGTTTAGTGATAATAGTATAATATGTGAAAATACCGCTCGTTATATGCATTATACTGGGATATATCTATATGAGAGTAATCACAACTTTGTTGGGTTCAGCTCATCTGCGGATAACCAAAATGGGATAGAAATATCTACTGACTGCTCAAACAACACAATATATAATAATGATGCAGGAAAAAAAATAGAGTACTATCCATCAATAGTTTGGGCTGGTATACAAGTAAATTCAAACTGTAATGATAATAGATTCTATGGAAACTATGCAAAAGATAGAGTATTTAATGGTATAATACTTCAATACAGTGATAATAACATTCTAAAAGACAATATTTGCATTGAAAACAATGGATCAGGGATACACTCAGGAATTTGTCTAAACAATTGTGATGGACTTGTTCTGATGGGCAATAATGCTAGTGGAAATGTTGATTACGGTATTTATCTTGGAGCTAGTCATGAAAACGCTCTCCTTGGAAACATAGCAAACAATAATGGTAAATCAGGTATATATCTACTTGAAAGCAACAACAACACAATCCGAGGTAACAGATGTGATGAAAATGGTGATCATGGAATATATTTATGGTTGAGTCATTATAACAAAATCATTTCAAATATACTCTTTAATAATAGTGATAAAGGTATTTATCTTCTTGAAAGCAATTATAATGAAATACGACGAAACACCCTTATAAATAATTCATATGGTATTTATCTTAGTAATTCCAACAACAATATTATTGATGATGATTACATTAGTGTATCAACAAATACAGGAGTAACTGATGACAATGGAGATGACAATGACATCACTGATAATATCATTTATAATAATGGCCAGGGTATAAATATTCAAGGTGGTTCAAACGCAGATATCAATGGAAATACAATAATAGATAATAATTATGGAATAAATGTTAATAGTGGCAGTAGCACAAATACTATTTTTAATAACGTAGTTCAGAATTCTTTGAATAGTGGAATTGATCTTGATACTACAATAGGTAACGATATTGGATATAACACAATTGGAGGAAGTGAAATAGGTATCAATATGTTAGATGCAGACTTCAATAATAATATTTATCAAAACACGATCACAGGTTGTAACTATGGCTTCTATATGGCCTACTCAGATGATAACCAAATATATGAAAACACTATAAAAGACAACAACATTGGTTTTCATAATCAAGAATCTTTATCATCAGGCTTTGGATTCATCTATAATAATTTATTTGTAAACAACCTACAGCAAGCATGGGATGAAATGGGTACATATCAATGGTACTATGATGATCAAATCGGTGGTAACTATTGGAGTGACTACGAGGGACAAGATATAGATCAAGATGGTTTTGGAGACACCCCTTATCAAATTCCACCAGCGTTCACCTCAGAAGATCAATATCCAATATATGCCACTGATCCCGATACTCCATATAACCCAGATCCTTCAAATGGTGAAACAGATGTATCAGTATACACCGATTTACATTGGACTGGTGGTGACCCAGACCCCGGAGATACGGTAACTTATGATGTGTATTTTGGAACAAATCCAGGTGAACTTGAACTAGTTTCAGAGAAACAAACAGAAACAGTCTATAACCTCTATGCTTATGGCCCTGGAAACCTTGACTATAGTACAAAATATTACTGGCAGATCATAGCAAAGGATAGCTATTATAGAACTTCAACTGGTCCAGTTTGGGACTTTACAACAGAAAATTATCCTTATGAACCAGTTGCAATATGGCATTTCGATGAAAACGAAGGAAGCATTGCCTATGATTCAACAGAAAACAATAACAATGGAACAATAAATGGTGCGACATGGACCACGGGATGCATTAATTCAGGGCTTTATTTCCATGGTGGAGGTCAATGGCACAATGGAGATGGAGTCACAGTACCTCATTCAAATAGCCTAGACATCACAAATACATTCTCAATTGAAGCATACATAAAGGCAACAGGTACAGATAGTTATCTAGTAATTGTTGATAAATATCAGTACTCTGGAGGAAACGGACATGGATTCACATTTTATCTCAACGATGGAAAAATCAGATTTTCAGTTTATTCCGGTTCAGATGGTGCTGGAAATACCGCAGGAACAACTGATCTAAGGGATAATATTTGCCATCATGTCATGGGAGTATGGGACGGTAGCAAAGTACGGGTTTTTGTTGATGGTGACCTTGAAAATGAAGCAGATTGGGAATATCCACCAGCGTCAACCAGTAATAACCTTTGCATAGGTAAACGACTTAGTGGCCACGGTGGCTATATGCCATTTTTGGGTGTAATTGATGAGGTTTACATCTCAGTTGGTGAAAGAGATGAATACCTCTGCGGAGATTTAAACAACGATGACACGGTCAACATAGGAGATCTCACATACATAATCGCATACTTGTATGGCAGTGGACCATCACCATATCCATTATGCCTTGGAGATCTAAACAACGATGACACGGTCAACATAGGAGATCTCACCTATATAATCGCATATCTATATGGTGGAGGATCTGCACCAAACCCAGACTGCTGCAATCCAGTATGGGAATGATTGAAAATGAGATTTGATATTATAAAAAGAAATCAAATATCACTTTATATTGTAACCTTTGTTATTATTGGACTTCTGATTTCTAATGCAACATCAGCAATAATACAAACAACAGCTCAAAATTCAAGAAATGAAGAAGAATTAAATCTATCAAATCAAGGATTGAAAGAGCTGCCGCAAATACAAATGCATAAAAAATTTATAGAGTCTGAAAGACAAAGCATCTCAAGCCATCAATCAAATGTAAAATTACGAAAAGCAGATATTTCTACTGAGTTTCTTTCAGGTTCAGATCATCCATCACCTATGGATGTTGTATTTGATGTTTTCCATCCAACAATGGCTGATGCAGGTGATGATAATGTTATCATGGGTTATGAGTTTGATTATCATAACACAACCGATCCATCTGAAGATTATAAAACAGTTATATGGCAGGGATCAAATAATAATGGTGGCAATTGGAGTAACGGTATTTATTGGGTTAATGATACAACTGGAGATCCTTTGAACATTTCATACCCTGATGCTGATTATTGGGGTAAAAACAATTCAAAAAACGTTTTCTATGGAACTGTTGTAGCAGAACCCGGAATTCATAGTTCAGAAATGATACTTATGAAAATCGAAGGTGATCCAACAGAACAAAACTCATATAACACAATATCTTGGGATTGGACAGCTGCGGGGCATTTAAATATGACATCGGCAAGGATAGCTTGCGATGACAGTCAGAACACCTGGGAATTTGGTACAATTTCAATGGTGATGGATTATCAAGCATACGCAAATGCACCATGCAGTTCATATGCTAATGAGGATGATCCGCAAAGTGGATGGATATCTTGTTATCCAATAGGCGGATGCCGTACAACTGGTTGTGCTATTGATGGTGAAGATGCAGCAGGTGGATACCCAGTATATATAGGATGGGATCTTGTATACGGCGGTAACGACTCTGTTCTTATAGGATTTGATTTCTTTGAAGATTGGAGTGGTACCGGTGGATATGTATGGTGGTGGGGCCCAGATATAATGCTTCGAAAACCATGCTTGGATGCATCAGATGGCCATTTCATAATGTTATCAGAGTTTTGGATATATGATGATATTAACATGACATATGACAAGGATATTGTAGCATGGCACTATAATTATTCAAATCCAAACCATGTAGCCGATGTAGATATTGTTCTCGATTGGGTTGGCGGAACAATATGGGATGAGACCACTCCAGCATTAAGAAATACACAAGGTATGTCCTATATTGCAACTTTTGTACTAAACAACACATTATATGCATGTAAAACAAATGATGGTGGAGTAACCTGGACCACGCCTATGCCACAAAGTGAGATGGATTACGTTCTAGAGGATGACTTTAAAAACCCTGATATAGCTGAAATAAGACCATTGGATATGACTTGGAAGGTAATCTGGGCTTATGACACTGGTTTAAAGGATCCAAGTGGCACAAAACGCATAAATTGGAACCGTATTTACTATTGGTCACCTTGGGGTTGTGGTGATTTTAATGTTCCAGAAAACGATCCTACCGGGGGAGATGGTGTCGTTAACATAGCTGATTTAACATTCTTGATAGCATATCTATACGGTGGTGGACCAAATCCAAATCCATATTGTCTTGCAGATCTAAACAACGATGACATAATAAATATCGCTGATTTAACTTACTTAATAGCATATTTGTATGGTGGTGGACCAAATCCAAATCCAGACTGCTGTAATCCAGTATGGAGATGATTGAAAATGAGATTTGATATTATAAAAAGAAATCAAATATCTCTTTATGCAATAACCTTAATTATTATAGGACTTCTGATTTCCAATGCAACAGCAGCAATAATACAAACAACAGCTCAAAATTCAAGAAATGAAGAAGAATTAAATCTATTAAATCAAAGATTGAAAGAGCTACCACAAATACAAATGAAAAAAGAATTTGTATCATCTCAAAAAATGAAAGTTATGTTTAAGAGAATTATTGAAACTGGAAAAATTGGACTAAATACTGATTTGTTTTTAAATTCAGATCGATCATTGCCTTTAGATTATCAGGTCGATGCTTTTCATCCGGCAATGGCTGATGCAAGAGATGATGAAGTATTATTAGGTTATGAATTTGAGTATCATAATATGTCTGATCCTGAAGAGGATTATAAAACAATTATTTGGTATGGTTCAAATGATGACGGGGGTAACTTTAGTGATGGTGTTTATTGGATTAACAGCACTACTCAAGATCCTTTGAACACTACATACCCTGATGCTGATTATTGGGGTGAAAATAATACTAATAACGTATTCTTTGCTACCAATGTACCCGACCCATTATATAGTTCTGATTTATTCCTTATGAAAGTTGAGGGAGATCCTGTAGAAACGGATTCATATTCAGGTTATTCATTTGATTTAAGCTCGGCAGGATCTGAAATCACAGCAGTAAGAATAGCATGTGATGATAGTCAAAATTTTTGGGAATTTGGAGTAATTGGAGTAGTTATAGATGGTGCTCCTTACTTTTTCTATGCAGATCCTGATAATCCAAGTAATGGTTGGTATACAGGTTATCAAATTGATAACTGTCGAACCGTAGGATGCGCAATTGATGGTGAAGATGTAACAGGAGGATATCCTATATATATAGCTCATGATTTGCGTTACCAGGGCAATGACAGCATACTCCTAACATTCGACTTTTTCGAAGACTGGAGTGGTACCGGCGGATATATATTGTGGTTTGGTCCAAATATAATGCTACGAAAACCAACAATTGCTGCATCAGAGGGGCATTTTGTAATGTTAACTGAATTTTGGATATATGATGACATTAATATGACATATGACAAGGATATTGTGTCCTGGCACTATAATTATTCTAATCCAAATCACGTAGCTGATGTAGATCTAAACATTGACTGGGTTGGCGGAACAATTTGGAATGAAACCACACCATCAATACAACACTTACAAGGCATGAAATATATCGCAACGTTTGTAAGAAATAACACGCTCTATGCATGTGCAACATGGGATGGTGGAGTAAACTGGAGTGACCCGATAAATATAAGTGGTAATGACTTTGTCCTTACTGATGATGAAGATAATGGAGATGAGCGATTCAAATCATTTAAAAACGCTGATATTGCAGAGTGGAGAATATATGACCCTAGTCATTATTGTAGTAGTTTAATAATTTGGGCATATGACAACGCTTTAAAGGTAACTGGAACGATACGTATGCATTTTTTGCGTTTCGGACATAGTTGTATTTGGAGTTGTGGTGATTTCAACTGTCCAGATAATCCACCAACTGGGGGAGATGGTGTTGTTAACATTGCGGATTTAACATTCTTGATAGCATATCTCTATGGTGGCGGACTAGCACCAATTCTTATGTGTACAGCTGATTTAAATAATGATGATATAATAAATATCGGAGATTTAACCTATTTAATAGCTTATCTATACGGTGGTGGACCACCACCTAATCCTGACTGCTGCAATCCAGAATGGTAAAAGAGGATAATTCTGATCATTTTTTTTTTAACGATAATATTTTTTTAGAAACATTTAAATAAAAATCTGTCTTTATAGTATCATATTCAGGGGGCAACACTACATGAATTATAATTTCTTATCTGGAAGAACATTAGTTATTATAATAGTCATTTTATTAATTGGAGCTGGTATTTTACCAGGTATAAGCGGTAATATTCATAAGGTATCAATTTCTAACAAAAAAGTTGTAGATCATAAACAAGAACTAATTGAAAACACAGGATATATTACTCAAAAGGATAAATGTTTAGATTTTTCTTTTGGTTTTAAATATCCTGAAATAACTGGTACAAGTAATAGAGATAGTATTTCAATAAAGGAATTAGATTCTTATGGCTTACCTGGAGAACCAGTGTTGCCTTTTAAAACAGCTAGAATAGCCATCCCAAAAAATAATAATATCGTAGATATTGAAATAGTTACAAATGAAGGTTTAAAGTTACCTGGGAAACATGATATTATACATGGTCAGAAACCTATACCCCTTAGTAAGCTAGATGAAATAATTCCAACAGAGCGGAAAGAATCAATATATGAATCTGATACTTTGTATCCTGGTACTTTTTATAAAATTGTATCAATTCAAAACATTCGTGGAGTAAAAATTCTAATACTGAATCTCTACCCAATCCAGCTTATTCCAAACAAGGGTGAAATATTCTTTTATGAATCATTAAATCTCAAAGTAAATCTATGTTTTGAGATAGATCAATCTAGAGATATTAAATCTAGAGATCTTGTTTGTGATAAGGAATATGTACAAGCTATTGTTGAAAACCCAGAAATAATCAATAGTTATT
>JAUWIE010000017.1 GCA_030605515.1 Thermoplasmatota archaeon | reverse complement strand
CCAACTTCTCCTGTTTCTGCATCAGTCTTTGAATCGTCGTATACAACGATATTATTTTCATTGTTTATATCAGAGGTCATAGCTGAGGATCCAAGTACATCATCAGAGCCAAAATTATAATATGAATCTGCATCAACTGCAAATGTAACTGGTAAATTACTGTTAAGAGCTGTTTTTATCGCGTTAATATCAGAGTTATAATAGGGTGGATTTAGGTAGTATATGTTATCAATCCGATATGTGGGGGCATCCCTCCATGCGTTCTCATTTCCCCAACTAATAGCATCGCCATCATTATATGGCATTTGACTCCATCTGCATACACCGACTCTCTTCATTACGTTTCCGTTATAACCGTAAAATGAGCCCTCATCCTCACCGCCGTTACATTTATTATATGTAAAAGCTGGGCTTAATAACTGATCGTTGTTACCACTTCCTGCCTCTGTCCAACCATTGTTTTTCGCTTGGATAAATCCGCCACAATAGTAAGTTGCCGCCCATGCAGCACAAGAGCCTTGTCCTCCTTGACTGCGGACCTTTGGGAAACAAGGATCAGCTGATAGATCAATAGATGATGATGTTGCAGCTGTTAATTTCTCAGTATCAACAATCATTACATTTCCAACCATTTCATCCCATTGTTCTTCTGTTGGAGGAGAAAATCCAGTTCCAAGGCCATCATAAAGTTGGTTATATTTTTTATTCGAATCATATATTCCAACTAATTCTTTCATATTGTCTATTTCTTGTTTAGTTGCTGTGTGTGAATTAATTTGGAAAATGTTTACCTCTTCATTTTTTTCTGTTTGTATGTTCGCGTTAACATTAATAATGGTTATTGAACCATTTAATAATATCAACGCTGAAATATTCATCACTATAATTAATTTTATTTTATTGTTTATCATATTATTAGCCCCTAAGTTAATATTTGTGCAATTATATATTACAAGTCATATGTTATAAACTTTTTGTTAGTAGTTATTTATACTATTGCATGTTGTTTTTATAAAATTTCATAATTATTTTACTGGTAATTATAAACAACAGTTCTCGGCCGGAGGGTCTCCATTTTGGAACATGTACTCAACCAAATAGACAAGATCAGCTATATCCGGTCCTGATCCGTTACCATCGATATCTGCCTGGCACATTATAGGTGGTACTGGACCACCTTGGAACATGTAATCAACAAGGTACACAAGATCTGAAATATCTGGACCATTTCCATCAGCATTTACATCACCACATAGCGTATAAATAATAACCGATAAAACATCAGACCAATCACTAGTGCTATTCCAAATATCTTTTGCTCTCACTCTTAGATTATATAATCCAACTTGATTCCATATGTGAAAGGCAAGACACTCCTCACCTGATTCATATGCTCCCATCCAATCACTCTTGTTTCCATCTCCCCAGTCCCACTGATAATAGATTTGATCATTGTCATTATCAGTTGAACTAGCTGAATAATTATATTCACTTCCAACGATGCCAACATTTGGACCAGAAGGAATATTCGGAATGCTCGGAGGATCGTTAAAATCAATAACACATGCTGACCAACCACTGAAAGCTGGTTCTAACCATTGGTTGATAATTTCACCATTATAATTAAATTGGTAGATAAAACCAAGGGTATCTTCAATGCTTTCAGCTGTCCAAAAATACTCTCCATCAAACCAGAGTCCACGACAATTTGGACTTGGCGGGATGAAATTATTCTCAGTAACCTGGTTTATACTAGGCCAATTTGAAATATCCCAGCATTTTACTAGGTTGCTATCATCCAACGTCCAATAATATTCCCCGTTCCAAGTGCTTCCAAAAACATCTTCATCAAAACTAGCTGTGCTGTCCTTATCACCATTTATGTCATAACGATTCAAATCCCATTCATCCACATAGAAATATGCACCATCAAATGCAAGACCATAGAAATAATAAAGCGACCAATCATCTACGATAACATCAAGATCCCCGGTAAATACATCCACTTTATATACACGAGGTGCAAACCCCTCAGAGACATAAAGCTCATTATTCACAACCTCTGTGTCAACGAAATGATAGAATTCATACTCAAAATAGTTCAGTACATAACCATTCATATCAAGGATATAAATACGTGAAAGCCAACCCTGATTAGCTGTAAAAACAATAATATCGCCATCGTAATCAGAAATAATTGGATTTTGAATTACAGGTTCAAAATCATGTGGCATATGTGACAAATGGATGTTATGATTTGGCATTTCCTCCATTAAAAATAATTCTTCAACCCTAGTACTATCATTTGATTCAAAACCTAATGCTGATGAAAAAGAAATGAATAATAAGCATAGAAACACAACTAACATTTTCATATTTTTCATTTTTAACCCCCAACTTACAAAATAGATAATACGGTATATAAATCTAATTATTTATAACTTAAACTTCCCTGATTAAGATAAACACTGTAAATATGCAGATAGTAGCGACATCACCATTCATTTAATATCCTAGTTATTATATTGATTATTAGATTATATAAATATTTTGTTGATAACCTTAATCTTTGTAAGGGATTAAACAAATGATTTTTAGCATTTCATCGGTGTTATTGACAAACTGATGCCACTCCATAGGTGGAACAAAAAATATATCACCCTGATTAAAAGCATCCTCACGTGTTTTATCTCTAGTGACACCTTTTCCTTCAAGGACAAATACTTCATGCTCCCAATCATGTTGATGCAGCGGTGTATATCCACCGGGTTGTATCTCAAAAAGACGCATAGCAAAATTTTTAGCACCATCTTTTTTTGAAATAAGCCATCGTACTTTTACATCCTTTAATCCTTGTTCAGAGGGTTCTTCTAATTCTACTTCAGTGTGATGCACATGTTTCATTATTATCACCATCTTTCATTTAACTTAGAACCAATTTTTTTTATTTAACAACTTTGTTTTTCTGATAACGTAGTTTTTAATATAAAGAATTAACCTTATCACCATTCAAGACATTCATGATTGCAAATGAACATTATATCATGGAATGTAAATGGTATAAGAGCTGCTGACAAGAAGGGACTATTTGATTGGTTAATGAAAGAATCACCAGATATCTTCTGTATACAGGAGATAAAAGCATTACCCGAACAAGTACCCCCCTATATTAGAAATACTCCAGGATATGAAATATTTTGGAATCCAGCAGAACGAAAAGGATACAGCGGTGTAGCAACTTTTACAAAAGAAAAACCAAGTGATATAAAAAATGGGTTTGGAATAGATAAATTCGACAAAGAAGGAAGAATTCAAATAACCGAATTTTCTAAATTTACATTGTTTAACATCTACTTTCCAAATGGTAAAAAAAACAAGGAAAGACTTGATTATAAGCTAGATTTTTATGATACTTTTCTAGGTTATGTTGATAATTTAAAAGCCAATGGTAAAAACATTGTAGTCTGCGGAGATCTAAACACGGCTCATAAAGAAATTGACCTAACCCATCCAAAGGAAAATGAAAAAAATTCAGGTTTTTTACCAATTGAACGTTCATGGATTGACACGTTTATTGATCATGGCTATATTGATACTTTTAGACATTTTAACAAAGAACCAAATCAGTACTCCTGGTGGGATTATAAAACCCGTGCACGGGAGAGAAATGTCGGATGGAGAATTGATTATTTTTTTGTAAATAAAAAATTTTTACCAAATGTTAAAAAAGCATTTATTATGCAGGATGTTATGGGATCTGATCATTGTCCAATAAGTATTGAACTTAAGTTTTAAGACAAAGGTGAGTGAGATGAAAGAGCAACTTGATTTTATCTATAAGGAGCAGAAAGAACTCTCAACATTTGGTGGGATAGCAGCACTTCTCGGCTGGGATCAAATGACCTATATGCCTGCTTTGGGAGCAGCTGAACGATCTGAACAAAGCGCTCTTATTTCTCGTCTTGCTCATGAAAAAGTTGTCTCAGATAAACTATGGAAAGCTGTCAAAACACTATCTGATCAGGATAATTTTAATAAACTCTCAAAAAGAGATAAAGCAGTTGTAGCAAGACTTGAAAAAGATCTTGAAAAAGCCCGTAAGGTTCCTTCTGATTTTGTTGAAAGAATGAGTAAAACAACGACTCTTGCATATACATCTTGGCAAGAAGCAAGACAAAAAGAAAAATTCTCCGTATTTGCATCAGATTTACAAAAAATTGTAAAGCTTGAAAAAGAATATTGCGGATATATTAATCTTCCAGGGCCAAAATACAACAGCCTTCTTGATGGATATGAAGAAGGTATGACTGTTGACAAGTTGAAAAACGAGTTTTATTTGCTAAAACCTCAGCTTATAAAACTCCTTGAAAAGATCAAATCATGTAAAGTTTATGAAAAACAAACTAGCTTTGAAAATAAAATTAGTATTGAAAAACAGCGAACGCTATGTGATTTTATAATTGAAAAAATGAATCTACCAAAAGATCGATCACGCCTGGATGTCTCCATTCATCCTTTCACAACATCAATGGGTTATGATGACATACGAATTACAACAAATTTCAAACATGAAAATCCATTGTTTTCATTTTTTTCAACGGTTCATGAGGGTGGTCATGCATTATATGAACTTGGAATGCCACAAGATGAATTTAAAAACACAGTTATTTCTGATTCTCCTTCTCTTGGAATTCATGAGTCACAGTCACGTTTCTGGGAGAACATGATTGCAAGAAGTAGGGATTTCTGGGATTTTTTCTACCCTGTTTTTGAAAAAACATCACCAGCGCAGTTTAAGGATATAGATGTTGAAACTTGGTACAGATATGTTAATCAGGTTAAACCATCTCTTATTCGTGTAGAAGCAGATGAGCTGACATATTGTTTACATGTTATTCTTCGTTTTGAAATCGAAATAGCACTTATGGAAGATGAAATCACAGTTACAGAATTACCAGATATTTGGAATGAGAAAACAAATGAAATGCTAGGAATCACTCCTAAAAATGATACGGAAGGCGTGCTTCAGGACATGCATTGGAGTGGTGGAAGTTTTGGTTACTTTCCTACATATGTAATAGGCACGATCTATGCATCTCAATTATTTAAAAAACTCACTGAAAAAAATCCTAATATTTATGAGGAAATAAAACATGGTAATTTTAAAAATATCCATAGATGGCTACTGGAAAACATCCATAAATATGGTTGTTTGATGACTGCAGATGAGTTAATTAAAAAAACATGTGGCGAGGGGTTAAATTCTAAAGTATTTGTTGGATATCTAAAAGATAAATACAGCAAACTGTATGATATATAATGGAGTTGGTAACTTGTCAAGTTTGATATTAGTAAGACATGGGCAATCTCAGTGGAACCTTGAAAACCGTTTTACCGGATGGGTAGATGTTCCATTATCTGAAAAAGGAATAAATGAAGCTATTTCCGCTGGTAAGAAATTAAAAGATACTAATTTTGATTCAATTTATGTTTCACATATGTATCGTGCTATTCAAACTCTTCATTATATAATACTTGAGTCAAACAGTGATAAAACACCAATTTTTCATCATGAAGAAAAACGGATTCATAACTGGGAGCATTATTCTGGTGATCCTGATAAAGAAATCCCGGTTTACCAATCAGTTGATCTTGCAGAAAGATATTATGGTAATCTTCAAGGTCTTAACAAAGCAGAGACAATGGATAAATACGGTAAAGATCAGGTTCATCTCTGGAGAAGAAGCTATGATATTCAACCACCTGGTGGTGAAAGTTTAAAGGATACATGTGACCGTACAATTCCATATTTCAAAGAATTTATTTTAAGGGATTTAAAAGCTGGTAAAACCGTTCTTGTCACCGCTCATGGAAATAGCCTGCGTTCTATTATGATGCATGTGGAGAACATTTCTAAAGAAGACATTCCTAATGTTGAGATTCCAACAGGAATTCCTATTGTGTATGACTTTGATGAAAATATGAATCTATTGAAAAAGAATTTGTTACAACTAGTTCCATAAAACATAAATACAGTTATATATCACACATTCCGCACTTATTAAGGAAAAACACCTCATTTTTTTAATTTTTTCACTTGGCAATCCTTAAATTATTGCCAAGTCAAGTGATTATCATACAATAGAACCATTGTTTTACATACCTATATCCTCAACG